>JBMYXX010000165.1:0-6895 GCA_049608805.1 Flavobacteriales bacterium
CCAAAGAGGTAAATCTCATCTCCGGGAGAGTAATTCTGAACAATGTAACGGTAGTTGTCCATGATGTTTTTGTGCAACCCATCACCAGTAATTCCGCCACTTATTTTCTTGAAATAAGAACCAATTCCCCAATCGTAAAACACTTGTTGTGGTTTACCGTCAGAGCCAAATGGTTTAATGGCTCTAGCCAATTTAAGCACGTTGGTTGGGAAGTCCGTTTCCGGATTAGTCTCTGGCCGATTCCAGGTTCCATCTGCGCAGATTACAATTCGTTTAGACATGTTTCTCAGGTTTCAAATCAAAGACAAATTAGCAAAGCATTTGGTACTTTTTTAACTGCTTTCGGTTCCTAAATACTTTTGTAAAATTTCTCTACGGATTGAACCCAACTCTCTGGGTTTTCTGTTTGGCAGAAATGCCCTAAGCCAGGCATAATTGTAAGCCGCGCGTTCTTACAAATCTGATTTTTAAGGTAATGCGCCATCTCAACTCTTGCCACCGCATCGTCTTGTCCCCAGCAGATATGAATTGGAAGCTCCGTTTTGGCCAAGGCTGGCAACCACCTCGATTTTTCAAAACGCTTTCTATCGTTAATGTACTTGATGGTTAGATAAGCCTTCTTGTGCCCGTTTTGAAGCCTGCTAGCTTCCCAGAGTGTTTCAATTTCTGCTTCCGCGAGGTTCGAATTTCCGTTGGCGCTTATTATTTGGTGCTTGAATAATCCATAGAAAGTGAACTTGCTCAAAACGCTTCCGAAACGGGAAAGCAGCAGCTTTTGCGTAATGCGCAGCTCTGCCAATTCTAGCACCATACTTCCATTGGTAAACGTGGCGCTTTGCAAGCCATCAGAAAACCAATTGGGCAAGCTTCCCTCCTCTTTTCTGGCCAGAATTTCTGTTGCAACACTATCTCCCATATCGTGCGATAGCATGTGTCCGCCTTTAACTCCAAAGTGTTTCCATGCTTCTAAAACCACATCTGCTTGCTCTAGCAACGAATAAGAAAAACCCTCGGTTGGTTTATCGCTCAAACCGTAGCCAATCATATCCACCAAAATAATGCGGTCAAACACGTTTAGCATTCCATCTAAAATGCCATGAAAAGAATATGACGACTCTGGAAATCCATGAAGCAACAGCAAGGTTTTGCTGGATTCTGCGGTGGAATCTCCCACCTGTTTCACAAAAACTTTATGTGCGCCAAAGGAGATAAAACTCCCCGTTTCTTTCCATTGCTGAAGGTTGTTTGAAAGGCTTTGCATGAACCTCGGAAGTTAGTTTTTATCTACATCGCTGCCATCAAATGTGCGTGTACAATATTCTAGAGTGGTAAAAGTTTAAATACAAACCAATTGAAAATGGATTGTCTCACCCGGTTCAAACCCCTTCTGCCACTGGCAGCATTTATCGCTCTTAGCTCTTGCCAAGACAGTCATCTTGAAGTATATGAGCACCCAATAACCTCCATGTCGTTAATTCTTACACCAGCAGATTCTGGCGCGCGTGTGGTGCTTAATTATCTTGATAACGATGGCCCTGGCGGACTTGAGCCCATTACCAATAGCGGAACGCTAAAGCCCGAAACCCAATACACCGCCAGACTGATTTTAACAAACCAAAACGCGGCTTCGGCTTTTAAAACTGACCACATTATAGATTCAACAACCGTTGCCGGTTTACCAGAGAAGCATCAAGTATTTTATGCTGCGCTAGATGGTCTCGACCTAGTTACCAGCTACGCAGATTATGACGCTAACGGAAACTCAATAGGATTCTTAAACACCTTTAAAACGGGCACAAACTCTGAAGGCAGAATTAGAATCACCATCCTTCATGACCCAAACAAATTAGGAACCAATGTTTTTGCGGGAGACATGACAAATGCAGCAGGAAAAATTGATTTACAAGCGACATTAAACGTCTCAATTCAGCACTCGCTTTAAACCTATCTTACAAACGGGCTGGTCAACACAGCTTTTTTTATTACTCTTGCAGCATGGCATTTGTACGCACCCTGAACGATATTATCAAGAATTTAGAAACCCTTGAGCAGTATATTACTGCTGGAAGCAAAGAAGAAGTTGCTTACGCGAAGGAAATTATTCAGAAAGCAACCGATATGGTTGTTTATAAAGTAGAAGGTGTAAACCATTTTGCGCCTAGTATTTTTGTTGCCTACCCTGGTAACACCATGAAAAATGAACTTGCCACAAGAGACGATGACCATTCTGATGCCAACAAGAAAGTGGCAAAGGTTGTAGGTAAAGAAGCTTTTACTAACGGTATTATGGAAACCAACTTTGCAAAATACTGCAGCAGCTTGGGAGTTAAGCCGCCAAAGCAAGAGCGTTTATACTGGAGATTGTACGAAGGTGGTTCTTACCTAGAGCTCTAGTAGCTTACTTAAGCAACTCAATTAGTAGCAAATTATACTTGTACAGGTTCACTAACCTGTTGTTAAGGTTGATGTCTGGATTATCGAAATCCTTCTGCAAGTACGCAGCCATCAAATAAACCTTCTCCAAAAGTTCTTCAAGGTTATTGTCTATCAGGCTTTTAGCAGTCCATTTGTATTTATCTAACCTTTCTTGAGTAACCGTTTTTCTGGTAAGCAGGAAAAATGGAACTCCGCAGTTTAACGCTGCTTCTAACTCATTAACAGAAAGCCGACTAGCAATTTGTTGCTTTCTGGCCTCAGTCATCCCCTTTCTAGAACGATAGAATTGTTTTAGCAGCTTATCGTTAAGCCTGCATTGCGTTAGCAACGACCTACGAATTTTCCTTAATGCAATTGCATTTGAGGCAATATCTGCCGTGGTGCTTACTATTTCTTTTACCCAACTCATTCTACCTTACGACAAAGGAATAAGGAATACTGGAAAAAGCTACTTGTTTTCCCTTTTAGTCTTCTCGGCATCGTACGTAAGCGAAAACCCCGGAACGGCAAATTTGGTTCCTACAGATTCTGTTAAAGCATCAGACATTACCACATAAACGCTTTCGCCCTTACCAATTTCTCCTTTGTTAAAACGCCTAACCAAGGTTACGGTTCTGGCTTTCATGGGAGATAACAACATTGCTTCTGTATTTGCTTCTGTATTTGGCAGCGTAGAGTCATCTTCCTTTCTAACGTAAACCTTGCTTTCGTTTACCACGCCCAATCCCTCCCCCCGGTATCTAATCTTAAAATTGGCAGTAATTTCTTTGCTGTTGTATTTCCACCCTTTAAGCGTAACGGCAAATGGCCCCATCATAACGCTGTTCTTTTCCGGCTTCATTTTAAACTCGCCAACACCAGCTGGCTTGCCATTTACGGGCGCACGGCTAAATCCGCCAAACGATACGTTAATCTCATCTACCTTAAAGCCAATACTGCCTTCTGCCTTAAACTGACGGCTAATGTCTCCGCCCGGTTCTATAAAGATTGTGGCTTCTTTGGGTCTCTTCTCGCCATAACCGTTCTCGCTGCTTTCAAACACGGTTTCGTGCCTTTTAATGAGAATGTAATCTTGGGTTTTGTTGTAAATCTTGGCATTAAACTGCGTAAACGATTCCTGAGAATGCGGCCGGATAATTTCAATCTTCACCTCATCCGTTTCAATTACTTCAACCGAAGGTTTATAGTGTTTCTCGTAATGCGGATGGTCTTTTGGTTGAGCGTTGGCAACCAAAACAGTGAAAAGCAACGCAGCAAAGAGTGTGATGTATTTAAACATGAATAGTCTTTTAGTTCTTCTCTTTCGTAAGCGCTTCGTCAAGCTCAAATGTTACGCTATCGTCAATTTCAAAAGGCTCCGCTTTTGTTTCCATCATAGCATTTCCCCATTGTACCATAAGCGTGGCAAACTGCATATCAACCACCTTGGCCGGAATATGGAAAATAGCACTAATCGTTTTCTTATCTCCTTTCTCTAAAAGAATGGTTTTAGACTTACGGTTATCGTTTGCAAACTGCTTTCCGCTTTCGGTCTTAACAGAAATACGACTTGGGTCAACAATGCCGTAATCGTCTCCATTGTACTTAATCTCAAACCGAGCCCAAGTTTCTTTGGTTTCCTGTTTTAACTGTTTAAGGTTTATGGAGAAATTGCCGCTTTCTAGGTTATTCACACTTGCCGGCAACTGAAACTCTGGCATTTTAACAGGCGTTCCGTCTGTAGATATTCTTGCAAATCCTTCGGGAGCAACTTCAATTGACTGCGCCTTTAATCCTTCGCCACCCTTAACATCTATGGTTTTAACTTTCTTGCCATTAGGGTTTAGCATAAACTCTTTTTCTGACGGGTTGTGTGCAACTCCATCAGTGGTAACGGTAAACTTAGATGGGTTGATAAGTAAGAAATCGCTGGTATTGTTGGTGAATTTGGTTTTGAACTTGCACATATCTACCCTAGAAACGCCATTGGTAAATTCCATAACCACTTCCTTGGCTTCTAAGGCATCGTCAACATCAGCATAGTAATGTGTGTATTTCGGGTCATCTTTCGGGTCTTTCTTTCCTTTCTTTTGGGCAATGGCAGAACCCGAAAATGAGATGGCAAAAGCCGCCATCAACGCTAAACTAAGTGCTTGTTTCATGTTATAATATCTGATTATTTGAGCTCGAGATTTACAACAATAATACCAATTCTTGGAAAGGGTTTAGCGTGATACCCCTACTGGCCTAATTCTCTAATTTTCTTAAAAAATTAGACTGGTAACATTTACAGAGAAAGCAATAAACAGCATCAAATGTTCCTCTTTTTATCTCTATGTGTGCCTACAAAGGCTTTATGTTTGCCCACATAGACTTTATGTTTACCAACATAGGCTTCATGTTTCCCTACATAGAGTCTATGTTTCCACTCTTTAAGAGTTTGTTTCCTCTTTTATTCTTTAAAAGTGTAGCCTTTAATGTATTTGTTCCCCTTTTTGAGATTATGTTTCGAAACAAAAGGGGCATATAGGTGGGTTTTGTGCTTAAACGAGTAACAAGTAGTTTTCAACATTATGCACATGAAAGAGGTAGCGATACTATATTTGAGCGTAAGCAAAAAATTAAACTAAGTCGAACATTTCCATTTATGATCTCAGCAAAAAACCAGTCTCTTGGATTTAAGAAGAACCCTTTTTCTAAGTTTTCAGCTGAAGAAGAGTTAGAGTTCCACGAAGAAATTTTCTATCAGCCACTATTCTATGAGACTCTTTTGGATGATTTGGAAACTGGAACAAGTCGATTTATTCTAGGTCAACGTGGCCACGGAAAATCTTCGGTGATACATAAATTGAAGATTGATTTACAGCAAAGAAGAATCTTTACAATAGTCGTAGACAGGTTTGATGATGTGGCGATTGAAAAAAACAAAATTGAGTTACTCAACCTGGTGCTTTCGGAATTTGTAGCCAAACTAGTAGTGGTAATCGATAAAAACCAGCATCTGCTTGATTTGTTAGAGGAGGACGAGAAAAAATTTCTTTGTCTTTTACTGAAGCTTTTTTTCAAACCAATTGCGCATACAGAATACCTCAAAGCTTATAACCATGTTGAGAATGTCAATGTCAAGAACTGGTTTCGAAGAATATGGAACCGGATTGTTACACCAGCTAATTCAACTATTAACAGTGCAATTCTAGTTACGTCAACAATTGTGGCAGAGCATTTTGGAATTCAAAAGTATGGAGAGTTTCGTAGTCCAGAATACTTCGGCAAAATTGAAGAGATTGATGTGGTTACATTGACCGAAGAGGAATTAAAAACGAAAAAGGATAAAAGGAGCTTAAAGGAGATTTTAGACAAGGCAAATCGAATCGTGAAAAAGTGCGGTTTTCGAAGTTCTGTTGTGCTGTTTGATAAAGTTGACGAATTCCAAGATTTGGATCAAGATGTTCTGAAAATATCAGCGTTTGTAGAGGATATTCTAACAGATACGGAATTGCTATTGCAGAATGACATAGCAATAGCGTTTAGTCTTTGGTCAGAATTGAAGCCGATTCTGGCACGAAAGGTCAGGTTTGACAAATTCAAGGAAATAGATATATCCTGGAAAAAGTCAGACATGCAGCCGTTAATTGACAAGAGAATAAAGCACTTCTCAACTCGGAGTATCAAACTTGACCAACTTATAAAGACGAAAACAGATGTTGACATTTTGATTTCAATTTCGAATAATTCACCGAGAGACTTGATTTCTTGTTTGTCCGACATCTACGATTTTCAAGATTCGAAGTCCTCCTTGACGCATTTTGAATCAAACGCAGTATCTAAAGGGTTTATAAAGTTTGCCAAGCGGTACGACTATTTTTCAGTTTATCCATCCAGAACAGGTAAAAACAAGGATGTTCTTACTATGATTAATCGGCTTTTAAGAAATAAGAAATCAACGTTTGGGATAGGTGATATGAACGAAACCTTCAATCAGAAGACTAGGTGGTCTGACAAAAATTGTATCGAACCAATGCTAAAGTATCGTCTCATCAAACAAGATGACAAACTTGGCCCAAACAATGAACGTATTTATATTGTAGTCGATCCAAAAATTCGATTTCTAATGTCTAGAGGTGCTCAGTCTCTAGACGGTTGAGTAATGGATAAATTCCTTATTTTTTTGATAAAATGACATAGAACCTGAAAGGAAACCACAATACTGCCAGCAGAAAAAGAAAATCTGGTCTTTCCAAACTCGACATGTTTGACGAGATAGAAGCGCAGAATAAAAAAGTGCGATTGCCCAACATCTACTATCAAAATAGGGCGTGACGACAGGTACGCAAGCTCAATTGTTTCTACCAAGTTCGACATCGGGCGAAAGGACGCAGGAATTAAAGCCCTATTTTCATAGTAGTAACCGTTGGAAATGACGGGGACTTGAATCTGACAAAAGTCAGGCTGTAACAGGCAGTTATTCTTTATACCTTGT
>JBMYXX010000166.1:0-6856 GCA_049608805.1 Flavobacteriales bacterium
CAATTCTTTGAACGGTGGTTCACCTGCAACCTTTTCATCGGTTATTCCATGAATATCCGAGCTTTGCTTAGGAATTGGCATTCCCGGATTTACCAATAACGTAAGAACCTCTTCTGTTGCGTCTGGATTAAGCTTAATGATGGAAATTTCGACAATCCGATCTTTGGCAACATTAACTCCTGTTGTTTCTAAATCGAAGAAGGCTAAAGGGCGAGAAAGACTAAGCATAGAACTTACTTACCAGGTATTTCTAATCCCTCTTCGGCCAGAATAAACTTTTTCTCAATAACAGGTAAAAAATTACCCAAACCATTGATTCTTACTTTCTCTACAATGGTTTGAAAACCAGGTGCCTCAATTGTAATCTCATAAGAATCGCCAGGCAAAAACGTGAACACCAGCTTACCTGTATTGTAATTTGGTAGATACGTACCAATCATGTCTCCAGCACCATCCGTAACCACCGCTGTAACATCTAAATTGGTAAGGCCTTTTATTGGGCTAACTGTTGGCTCAATTTTAACCGGAGCCACTTTGCTCTTTTTCACCCTGGTGTCGTGCCAAACAAAGGTTTCATCTCCCTTTGGGAAAGTTTTAGGTGTGAATTTCTGTACTTCTCCACCACCAACAGAACCAATAATGGTAATAGAAAACTCTTCTCCATTTTTAATCTCAACCACCTTTGTCTCTACAAACTCAAACCTTGGATTATCGTGTGGTTGATACTCTTCTGAGAACCATTTTATCTTTCCATCAGCTTCTAAGTCCCTCCATTCATGTATAGTGATGGTTGGTTTTTCCGGCCCCATCATTACTTGCAGATCAACCACAACCGCTGTCAGTTTTTCCTCTTCATCATTATAGATAACGCGGTATATATCTAAATCTCCCAAACCACCTTTTCTAAGCTGAGCCGTATAACCATGTCTTGGGTTATCAGTAGGACAATATGTAAAGTTGTCCATGGTATTATTGATTGGATAGCCAAGGTTCACCGGGCGCTCCCATCTACTAAACTGCTCATTCCATTCACTTTTATACACGTCATACCCGCCCATACTTTTGTGTCCTTGCGAAGCGAAGTACAGCGTTTTACCATCATGCGAGATTACTGGATACATCTCGTCATATTGCGTGTTAATTGTTGGACCGAGGTTAACCGGTGTAGCCCATTCTCCTCCCGGCATTCTTTTAGACATAAAAATGTCCAATCCACCAAAACCAGGCTGCTCAATCGGAAGTCTAGCAATGAAAAGCTTTTGCGCGTCTGGAGTACAAGTGGCAGCCAACTCTGGTTCATCGGTATTAATTGATTCCCCTAAGCTTTTACCCTTTTCCCAGCGTCTTCCGGTAAACTCGGTTACCCAAATATCATCGAACCCTTCCATGTTATCTATCATGTAGAAAACGTGCTCTCCGAAGGCCGACATTCCTGTAAACTCTTCAATGAATTCGGTATTAATAGTCATACCTACACCTTTTGACTTATAGAATTGGCCGTTCTTGAGTTTTGCCCAAAAGACATCGGCTGGTTTATAACCATCAAAATCTATGTTTTGACCAGCAACTCCCTTATCTCTTTTGGTAGAAAAAACCAGAAAAGACTCATCTAGCGGTGTAAACGGATGCATGTCTGGTCCCTCAGAATTTATCTTATTACCCAGATTAACAAACGACACATTTACTGGGTCTTTCATAAACTTTCGGGCATTCTCGCAAAACTCAATTTGACGAGTAACGTCAATCATACGGTCTGGCTTGGTTACTTTAAGCTTATACTTATTGAGAAAAAGAAGTGCGCTATCTATCTGCTCATTGTACATATAAGCCAAACCCATATCGTACAAAACCTCATCATCAAACTTATCCTTCCTAGTAACCTTAAGAAGGTATGGAATTGACCGGCTTTTATCGATATTCTGATACAAATGACACAATCCTACTCGCCAGTTGAGGAATGCGTCTTCTGGGTCTCCAGACAACAACTTTATGTACTCCGTAAATGCGTTTTTGTAATCGCCAATATCAAACAGATACTTTGCTCTTGCTTGAGGGGTTGAACCTTTAGCTATGGGAGTTTCTTGAGCAGAGAGGTTGTGAAACGAAAAGAGTACTAGTCCGAGTACAAGTGTAATTTTTAACGATAATCTGACCTTAGAATAAATGTTACTCAACATTGTTTAGTACTTGCCAATTTCAAGTTTATAAATGGCCTCGGTAATAGCTATATCTGTGTCTTTAAAGTAAAAGACTCCGCCCCAATCCCATGTTTTCTTCTCGTAAACCGTAACCACGTTATTGTTATTGATTACATGTCTCAGCAAAACAAAATTCTTGCCATTAACGGTCTCTTCTGTCAGGCCTTCAGGATAAATTTTGGCTAACTCAGAGAGGAATGCCGAACGTGCTTCTTCTGCACCTAAGTCCATGCTTTTAAGTGCCTCTTGCAGCTTACCGAACTTCTCAATTCGTACTTGTTCCTTTTCCTCGTTGGTTTTAGCCGCACCCTCCTTAGCCGCATCTGCTTCTGCCGCAGCTGCTAACCTAGCAGCAATAGTTGCTTGCTTGGCTTTTTCCGCTTCGGCCTGTTGTTTTTCAAACTCCAGTTTAGCCGCAGCTTTTCGATTCTCTTCTTCAAGAGCAGCCGCTGCCAATTCATTCTCCCGAGCCTTGATTTCCTCAAGCTTAGCTTTAGGAGATGCATCATCTGGCTTCATTCTGCTTGCTTGCTGATACAAATCTTTAGCTTCAGCAAGGTCATCAGACTTAAATGCCTTTTCTCCCTCTTGCATCAAGAGAACAAACTTTCTTTCCTCCTCGGCTTCTGCTTTTTTATCAGCAGCAATTTGGTCTAATGTGCGCTCGATGTTTCTTAGCTTTTGCTTTGGTTCTCTTTCGTCTGGCTTTAACTCCGAAGCTCTTGCAAACTTTTCTTTTGCAGCATCATAATTATTCTGAGTTAATTCCTGCTCAGCATCAGACATTAGCTGTGCATACTCGGTATCTAAAGCTAGCTTATCTGCAGCTTCTTTATCGATACGAGCAACCTCAGTTTGCGCTTCTTTGAGTTTCCGACTAGCATCTTTATCGTCTGGGTAAAGCCCTGTAGCTTCTAAGTAATTATTATAGCCACTACGATAATCTTTCTCCGCCATAGCAATATCTCCTTTAGATATCAAGGAGTCGTAGTTTGCCTTACGTGCTTGTTCTTTTTCTTCTGCAGCTTGCTTAGCTAATGCAGCCAATTGTTCTTGTTCTGCTTTTAGTCTAGCTTCCTCGGCCTTTTTTGCTGCTAGGGCATCCGCTTCGGCTTGCTTGGCTTCAGCTAAACGTTGCCTTTCTTCTTCTTTCAACTTAGCTGCCTCTGCTTTTTCTGCAGCAAGCAATTCTGCCTGACGTTGTTTTTCTGCTGCTGCCAAAGCATCAGCCGCAGCTTTCTTTTCAGCCTCATCAGCCTTTTTTGCCGCTAGAGCATCAGCTTCAGCTTTCTTCGCTTCAGCCAAACGCTGTTTCTCTTCTTCTTTCAACTTAGCTGCCTCTGCTTTTTCTGCAGCAAGCTGCTCCGCTTGACGTTGTTTCTCAGCATTAGCTAACGCAGTCACTTCGGCCTTTTTTGCGGCTAACGCATCAGCCTCCGCTTTCTTGGCCGCAGCTAATTGTAGTCTCTCTTCCTCTTTTAACCGAGCGGCTTCAGCTTTTTCGGCTTGCGCAACAGCGGCAGCAGCGGCTTTCTTGGCTGCAGCTTCTGCTTTCAACTTTTCAAGCGCTAAGCGCTTCTCTTCTTCTTCCTTCTCCCGTGCTTGTTTTAAGCGTTCGTCTTCCGCTGCTTTCTTTTGCTTTTCTAACAAAGCGAGTTGTTCTTCGGCAGCCTTATTAGCAGCAGCAAGTTCCTTTTGTCGTTTCTCTTCCTCTGCTTTAGCAATTGCTGCAGCTGCTGCGGCTTCTTTTGCCAAACGCTTTTGACGTTCTTCTTCAACAATTGCAAGTTCCTCTTCCTGACGTTCTTTTTCAATCGAAGCTCGTCTAGCATCTTCCATGGCTATTTGCTTAGCCAATTCTTCCTTCTTTCTCTTCTCCTCGGCTAATCTCTCTTCCCTCATTGCTGATGTTTTCAGCAATGTTTCTTCATAAGCCTTTTCCGCTGCAGCCGCTTCTTGTTCTGCTTTCACCTGTTCCGCTTTTGCAATAGTGGTAGCAGTTTGTATTCGTTTTTCCTCGTAAGCTGCAAGTTCAATTGCCTTATCAGCCTCTTTCTGTTCGTACTGCTTCTGTAGACTTTCCAATTCAGCTTTTTCTGCAGCACTAAAAAGAACTGCGTAATCTACCTTTTGACCTATTTTCCCTGACTGTTCAATTGCTCTGCTTTCTGCTAGGTACGCATCATACACTGCTTCGGCTCTCGTTTGGTCCAACTGCTTATCTCCAGTAGCAGGAAGGGCTTTAGAAATTGCGGTAACTACCTTATCTCTATCTCCATCTCCTTTTTCAATAGCCTCGGCAAGCATTCTTTCTTTCTTGCTTTTGGCCTCTGCCATACCAGCTTTCTGTACGCTTTTTACTTCTTGTTCAGTTTTAGCAGCCAATTGCCGCTTTTCCTCACGGATTTGCTGTCTTTTCGCTTCTATTTTATCTAAAGCGGCTTGCTTCTCTAAAGCATTTTTCTCCTTTGCTTCAACTTTCGCTTCCTTAACCGCGTTGTCTGCAACCAAAAACATAGAACCGAAATCCATGCTTATTGTACCGGTTCCTCCTTGCGCTTGCTTTGAAGCGGCATATTGGTCATACATTCTCTGCGCTGTACCTTCTCGGTCTGGTGTGTCTTCTGGAAGAGAATTATAAAAAACAGTCTTCTGAGTTTCTGGATTATCAGGTACTATTTTCAGAGTTTTCTCTATTTCTCGTATGGCCTCTTTTTGCTTAACGTACTGTTCGTACATAGCTTCGGCCTTCACATCTTTGTTAGGGTCATTTTTTGGTAACGAGTTTTTGAACACTTCCAATTGGCTAGCGCGATCTGCAGGAGCACCATCTAAACCTTTCTCAATTTTTCGAGCGGTTTCCTCCTGCTCCTTCTTCTCATTTTCTGCAACCTTCTTTTGAAAAGCTTCTAGAGCGGCCGCCCCCTTTGCACGATCATCATCAAGCTCCTTCTGAATTGCCTTTTGCTCAGCAACATCTGCTGCCGCAAACAAGTTTCCGAAATCCATTTTAGACAGAGTGGTCCCGGTCAACCTCGTCTTCTCATATGCTTCGTAAATCGCTTTCGCCTTTTCTTCTTTATAAGGGTCCGATTTATCGTAGTTCTTTTCTAAACTTTTAATAGCGGCCTCGCTATCACCTTTGGCATTAAAGATTGCATAGTAAACCTCGTCTCGTTTTTCCTTCTCTTCTTGCTTCTTTCTAATTTCCGCTCCTGCAACCGCAGCCGCCAATTGTTCTCTTGCTAATTCTTCAGCCGCTTTCTGTTGAATAACAATGGCTTCCTTCTCTTTAGCAGCGGCTTCCTCTTTTTCTTTCCTGAGTTCAGAAAGAAGCGCTTGTCTTTCATCCTCGGCTTTGTCTTTAACCTCCGCATCCACAACTTTGGCAGCAGCGAAAATGCTTCCGTAATCAACCTTACTTATATCTGCTTGATTTTTTTTCCTTTCGACAAGTAACTGATCGTACATTGCCAATGCCTTTCTTTGCCTTAATGTATCCGTTTCAGAAAACACCTCTAAAAACCCCTTAACGGTTTTGTCTTTGTTGCCATCTCCCACCGTTGCAGCTGCCTGAATTAATTGTTGTGTAGTGGCATTCTCCTTATCGAGCAGCAATTGAGCTGCTTCTTTAAGTTCTTCCTTTTTCTTGTATGCCTGCTCTGCTTCCTTCTGCTTTCTTTCTTTCTCTAATCGGTCAATTTCTTCGTTCTCAAGCTCTTCTTTAGTGTAATCTAATTGGTAAGCAAAAACGTTGGTTTTAATTTGATAAAACACCTGTGCAACTGAACCAGCAAAAGACAATCCGTCTAAATCTTTGACCATGTCAACCTCAAACTCAAACCTTGGTACTTTGGTGTGATTTTCTCGAGCTAACGTTACATCTGTATCTATATCAATCTTCTTGGTTGTATAACCACTTTTTTCTACCGCTAAAACAAACTGTTTGTTAATCTCGAGTTTGAACTCAAAAAGCCCACTCCCCGGAGACACTGTTCTGTAGATTTCGGTTAGATTTTCGTGTGAACCATCTGGAGATTCATAAAGAATAATTGTGGCTCCCTTTAACTTTTTAGACAGCTCCTTTACGAAACCCTTGAATTCCAAAGGTCCCTTAATGTTTGAACGGTTCTCAATACTATCCCTTTGAATAGCACCAGTTTGCTGAGCACGCAGTACTGAACTAAACCCGAACGTTATTAGGATTGCAATACTTAGAGCCGATATGTTCTTAATATAATGCACGTTTACTTGCCTTCAGTTGTAATAATTTGTTCTCCACCAACTCCAATAATAGTCAGTTCAATCCTTCTATTCATCTGTCTCCCATCAGGATTATCTGTTCCGTCTGGGTTTTCATTTGGTGCTATATGCCGTTTTTCGCCATAGCCCTGTGCAACCAGCCTCTTACTATTCACTTTTCTTTTCTTCAACCAGGCAACTACACTTTTGGCTCTATTTCGAGAGAGCTTTAAGTTGTACTCATCAGACCCGCGTGAATCTGTGTGTCCTGAAATCTCCACCACCACCGAAGGGTTTTTATCCAAGAACAATAAAAGCTTGTTCAATTCTACAACAGACTCATCTCTAATGTCGTACTTATCAAAATCGAAGTAGATTCTCTCCAGAATTATTTTCTGTCCAACCTTCAGTTCCTT
>JBMYXX010000167.1:0-6855 GCA_049608805.1 Flavobacteriales bacterium
TTCCTCTTCATTATTTGTCTATTCTGTTTAGTTTTTTGAGTGTTCCGCTCATTAAACTGACAACCGTTGTAGATAGGTTTGGTGCTGGTAAAAACGAGCAGTTATCGGTAGATGAACTTGGACATGCGTTAGAAATTACGCAAGCAGAAACGGTGAAGGAAAAAGAAGACCGAAAGATTCTTGAGGGCATTGTGAAGTTTGGCAACACGGATGTGAAGCAAATAATGAAGCCACGGACGGATGTTGAGGCCGTAGAGAAATCGTCTAATTACCAAGTGTTGCTCTCGGTTATTCTAGATTCTGGGTTTTCTCGTGTTCCTATTTATGAAGAAAGCTTAGATAAGATTGTTGGAATTGTTCATGTGAAGGATTTGCTCACCCATATGGACGCGCCAGAAAGTTTCGATTGGCAGAGTTTAATGCGTCCTCCATTTTTTGTTCCAGAGAGTAAAATGATTGATGACCTTTTACAGGAATTCAGGGAACGAAAGGTGCATTTGGCCATTGTTGTTGATGAGTATGGAGGTTGCGAAGGGCTGGTGACATTGGAAGATATTATCGAAGAAATTGTTGGAGATATTTCTGATGAGTTTGATGATGACGAAGTGGTTTATTCGAAACTTGATGACGAGAATTATGTCTTTGAAGGCAAGACTAATCTAAAACAGTTCTATCGAATTTTTAAAATTGATGGAGCAAACTTCGAAGAGAACAAAGGAGAGGCTGATACACTTGCTGGTTTCATCATAGAACAAGTAGGAAAGATTCCGGCCAAAAACCAGCGTGTTTCATTTGAACAGGTAGAGTTTACAATTGAAAGTGCTGATAAACGCAGAATTAAGCGAGTTAAGGTTTCTAAAAAAGAAGTTGAGCAAGATGAAGCTGAATAGTGTAATTGCCGTTTTATTTCTTGCGCTAATTCTCTCTGCTTGCAACCAGGATTATACTCCAAAACCGCGTGGTTTTCTACGGATTGATTTACCCGAAAAGGCTTATCAACCAATTAAAACTGAGTGTCCTTATTTCTTTGAAGTGGCCAGTTACGCCAACTTTAGTCCAGACATGAGGCCGCAGTCAGACCCTTGCTGGTTTGATATTGATTACCCTCAGTTTAAAGCCAAGGTTCACTTTAGCTACAAGCAGATAAATGGAAATCTGGGAGAGTATTTAGAAGATTCTAGAGCCTTAACCAACAAGCACATTAGCAAAGCTTCTGGTATCGATGAAGCCTTGATTATCAAGGAAGATAGCCGTGTTTTTGGAACTATTTACAGTATTGATGGAAGCCAAACGGCCTCACCGTTACAGTTTCATTTAACCGATAGTACCGAGCATTTTTTGAGAGGAGCCTTGTACTTTAATGTTCCGCCAAACAACGATTCGCTGGCACCAGTAATCGACTTCCTGAAGCAAGATATGCTTCATCTGATTGAGACGCTTAATTGGAAGCCATAGCAACGGTTTGAATCCTTTTCTTCCGCCCAACAACGGAGAATAGATAAACCTGTGCTCCAAAAATTAAACAAGACAAAACCAAGTGAAGTGGCTGTGCCCACGATGGCACGCTGAAATACGCCATAATTATTCCGCTTACCGTGGCAACAAGAACAAATGCTCCGAGGTAAATTCCTGCACGGTAAACCGCGAAATAGTGAGATAGATACTTGTAAATCTGATAGCAAACCCAACCGTTTCCAATCAACAGCAGAATGGAAAACGAACGGTGTAGTTTGAAAATCCAATCAAGCTGATCAATCCAAAGTTCGCGTTGACCGTGCTCCAAGCTTTTTGCGATAATGTCAATCTGCTGGCGAACCTGTGTGCCGATGAGAACCTGAACCAGCGTTAAAACGATTAATGCACCAAGGGCGTAGCGCATGGTGTTGTCAATTTTTAAACTGGTTGGAGAACGAAAACCTGGAGCCGTTTTTACATACAAATGCACCAAACCAGCGATCACAGCAAAAGCTAAAATCATGTGAACTGTTAGTACACCGGGTAGGAGGTTGGTAGAAACAACTACGCTTCCCATCCAGCCCTGAAATCCAGTAACGATAATCACCAAAAAGGTTAAAATTGGAATAGATTTATCTTGTTTCCAATACGTTAACGAGCGATAAAACGCTAGAAGCAATAGGAACCCTAACGTAGCGCCAGATAGCCTGTTGATGTATTCAATCCAGGTGCGTTTCCAAACAAAATCGGCTTCTTCGTAAATGCTCGGGTCGTTGCTAATCTGTTCTGCCAATTCGGTTAAGCCAAGCGGAGCAATCATCTTTGCCAACTTCTGGTTTTTGGCTTTTCTAATTCCGATGTAATGCTCTTTATAATCTTCGGGAAGCTGACTGACTTCCGTTGGGGGAATAACCTGACCAAAACACTTTGGCCAATCTGGGCAACCCATTCCAGAGCCAGTCATTCTAACCACGCCACCCGCAATAATTACCACGTACGTACAGAAAATTGAAGCCTTCAAAAGCCTTCTGAACGCTTTTTGCTTCTTGCTTAAGGTAGAGTTTGCCATTACGGCAAAGCTAATACATAGGTTGGAGCGGAAAGTAAAAAGGATGGCAAAGCCATCCTTTCCATTTGTGTCAATTCTTAGAATGAATCAATGCCCAAACTCAGAAATGAATTTGATTCTAACCAATCGAATTTCTTCTTCAGAATAATCGTCTTCGCCAAGTTCTTCTAGCGCGGCTTCAAGGCTGTCCGTTTCGGCATCTTCCTGAAAGTATTCGTAGATATCGTCTTGCTTGTCTTCGTCAACCTCTTCATTGATGTAATAATCGAGATTAACCTTGGTGCCAGAACTTACAATGTGCTCAATTTCTGTAAGCAAATCATCCATCTTCAGTTTCTTGGCATCGGCAACATCTTGCAAATCCATTTTTCTATCAATACTCTGAATGATGTAAACCTTATTGCTTGATTTGTTAACCACGGTTTTTACAACCATGTCTTGCTCACGCTCAATCTCGTTTTCTTCAACATAACCTTGAATAAGCTCCAAGAAAGGTTGTCCATATTTTCTGGCTTTTCCTGTTCCAACGCCAGTAATGTCGGTCAATTCCTCCATCGTTATTGGATAACGGAAAGCCATGTCTTCTAAAGAAGGATCTTGAAAGATGACAAAAGGAGGAAGCTCTTCCTCTTTTGAAATATCTTTCCGCAGGTCCTTAAGCATTTTAAGAAGCTCATCATCGGCAGCACCAGCACCTTTCATGGCGCCAACAGGCATTGCGTTATCAGCTTCTGTGGCAGCCTCATAATCATGGTCAATCGTCATCATGAAAGAGGTTGGATTGGCTATGTATTCCTTACCCGCTTCCGTAATTTTTAGCAACCCGTAATTCTCAATATCCTTAGATAAATATCCATGAATAATGGCTTGGCGCGTTAACGATTGCCAGTATCTATCGCCCTTGTCTGCGCCTTTGGCAAACACAGGTAGCGTATCGTGCTTGTATGATTTAACCTCTGTAGAACGCGTACCCATCATGATGTTTACAACGTGCTTTATCTTGAATTTTTCTTTGATGTCAACCACCGTTTGAATGATTGCCGCCAAATCTTCTTTGGCTTCTTCCTGCTTCTTCGGGTTCTTGCAATTGTCGCAATGCTCGTTGCAACCTTTTGCATCATATTCTTCTCCAAAATAGTGGAGGATAAATTTTCTTCTGCAAACTGAAGTTTCTACGTAAGTCACAACTTCGCCAAGTAGTTGTTTGCCTATTTCTTGTTCCGAAATGGGCTTGCCCTGCATGAATTTCTCAAGCTTGGTAATGTCGTCATAGTTGTAAAAGGCTAAGCAGTTTCCTTCTCCGCCATCGCGCCCAGCACGACCAGTTTCTTGGTAATATCCCTCCAAACTTTTTGGGATATCGTGGTGTATTACAAACCGAACATCTGGCTTGTCAATTCCCATTCCGAAGGCGATGGTTGCGCAAATAACATCTGCGTCTTCCATCAAAAATGCATCCTGGTTTTTTGCTCGTGTACCCGCATCTAAACCTGCATGATAAGGCAACGCTTTAATGCCATTTACCTGTAGAGTTTGAGCCATCTCCTCCACCTTTTTTCGGCTTAGGCAGTAAACAATTCCAGATTTCCCTTCGTGCTGTTTGATGAACTTAATCATGTCTCGAGCAACGTTTTTAGACTTCGGCCTAATCTCGTAGTAAAGGTTTTCTCTGTTAAAAGAAGATTTGAAAACTCCCGCATCGGTCATTCCTAAATTCTTCTGAATGTCTTGCTGAACTTTAGGCGTTGCGGTAGCAGTTAGTGCCATAATTGGAACGTTACTAATGGCCTCAATCATAGGTCTTAGTTTCCGATATTCTGGTCTAAAATCATGTCCCCATTCTGAGATGCAATGTGCTTCATCAATAGCAAACAAAGAAATGTTTACTCCTTTAAAGAAGTCGATATTTTCTTGCTTACTCAGCGATTCTGGTGCTACATAAAGCAGCTTGGTTACTCCAGATTTAATGTCGGCCCTAACTCTTTCTGCTTCACCTTTATTAAGAGATGAGTTTAAAAAGTGAGCAACACCATCTTCAGAAGCAAAGCTTCTAATCGCATCAACTTGGTTTTTCATCAACGCAATAAGCGGAGATACAATGATGGCCGTGCCTGGTAAAAGCAGTGCTGGTAACTGGTAGCACATTGATTTTCCGCCACCAGTGGGCATAATTACAAATGTGTCGTTGCCATCAAGAACGTTCTTGATAATCTTCTCTTGGTCTCCTTTAAACTTGTTGAATCCGAAGTGCGATTTTAACGCTCCTTTTAAATCAATTGCCGTTTCTATACTCATTCAATTTTTCCCTTGTTGTTTAAAGATAGGGATTTGATCTACCTCGCAACACACTTTTATTTCTTTTTATCCCAACTAGAATTTATCCTAGACAAACCGCCAGTTTATTGCTGCGAATGTGCTTAAATAATCCATTTGATTTACAGTTGGCAGCACTTCAAACGGTTGCAATTACGGTTATTGTAGGCCATCTTGCATTTTTGCTCCCGTAGAACAAAATAATTAGCAGTTTTTGACCTTTATCTAATGAGTAGTTTATCTGTAATAATACCAGCGTACAATGAGGAAGAGTCTTTGAAGGTTCTTATGCCCGATTTGCTGGCCTTTGTTAATGAGCACAATTTGCAACTGATTATTGTAAACGATGGCTCAAAAGATGGAACACGAAACGTCTTGGAAAGTTTTTCTGGTGCAGAAAACTTCAGTTTTTACAACCATAAGGTAAATAGGGGATACGGTGGAGCTATAAAAACGGGTGTCCGAAATTCTGAAACCACTTATTCTATAACCATTGATGCCGATGGCCAGCATGATTTGGCCGATGTGTTGGCTTTGCACCAAAGCATTTCTGCCCAAGATGCTGATATGGTTGTAGGAAGTAGGATGGCGCACAAAGACGCATCCTTGTATAGGGGATTGGGTAAAGGCTTAATCAGAATGTTTGCCAAGATGTTGCTGCCTATTCATATTCAGGATATAAATTCTGGAATGAAAATTTACGATACTCAGTTGGCCAAAAAGTACATCAGACTGTGCCCAGATCACATGGCGTTTAGCGATATTATTGCCATGGTGTTTATCAGTAAAAAGCATTTGGTGTTAGAGCAACCAATAAACATTAAACCAAGAACTGCTGGTGTAAGCACCATTAGTACGCTAACTGCCATAGAAACGGTTAAGGAAATATTGAACATCGTTATCCTTTTTAACCCAATGCGTGTGTTTTTTCCTATTGCTTTTGTGAGCATTATTGTGGCGGTGGCTTGGGGAATTCCAATTGCTTTAAAAGGCCGTGGAATTAGTACCGGAGCCATGCTTGGATTTACCACAGGGTTACTGTTCTTTTTTCTAGGACTAATTGCAGAGCAACTTTCTCAGATTAGGAAGAACGCGGTAGAGAAAGATTAATCTTCTTACTGCGGTTTAGCAGCCAATCCTTTTAGAGATACGTTAAGATTGTTTTTTGCAAGCTGATAATCTGGCGAGAGGTTGAGTGCTTCTCTACAAGCTTTTGCTGCTTTTTCATACTGGCCAAGTTGATTGTAAGCTGAACAAATATTGTTAAACGCCAAAGGGTAATCTGGCTTTAACTCAAGCGCATCATAACACGCGTTTATGCAATTCTCGTACTCGCCAGCATTGTAATACTGCAGGCTCAGATTTAAGTGGTTTTCTGCGGTTGGATTTTCCTTTGCCTCCCGTTGTGCTTTGGTTAAAACAGAAAGGTTGGCAGTTTCTAACTGCTTTAAAAGCTCTCGTGCGTGCTCATGGGCCGGACTTAGTTCTAACGCTTTTAAAACATGCGTTTTAGCCAGCTCATTATCACCTTTTTCAACCAGCCATTTGGCGTAGAAATAATGGCAGTCTGGGTAATTGTATCCCTTGGTAATACTTTCCTTGTAATACTTCTCAGCAAGTTCAAAGTTGCTGATAGACTTCTGGGCAATAGCCATATTTATAGACAAATACGGATGGTTTTTGTACTCGGTAGAAAACGCTCTGTCGAAATAATCGATGGCCGATGGATAATCGCCCTTGCGCATTTTGGCCAAACCATAATTCATAAGCCCACGACCATTGTTTGGGCTTTTAATGGTTACATCTAGCCATAAACTTTCAGAACTAGACCAAACTTTGTTTCTCTGGTATGTGCCATACGAATTGCCCAAAAGAACGACAGAAGCTAGAACTATCCCAACCGGAATTGCGCTGTTTTTGAACTGCTCACTTCGGCTCATTTGCCTCAAAATCAGGTAGCCAAGCCAAGTTGCTGCTAGCGCGAGACCAACAAAAGGAAAGTACATTCTGTGGTCGTT
>JBMYXX010000168.1:0-6851 GCA_049608805.1 Flavobacteriales bacterium
ATCAACCTCAATCTTTAGATATAGTTCCTCCTTGCTGTTTTTGGGAATACTAACTACCGAAGCATTTCTGTTTACCCAAGGCACTTCCATCTGGACGGGTTTTGGCGCTTGGTCTCTTTATAATGAAGCGCTTTTTGTTGGAAGTATTCTTTTGGTTTTAGGTGTGCTGGGGTTGTTTTTTAGTGTGTTTTCGAGACCTACTGAGACCTAACAGGTTTCTGAAACCTGTTAGGTCTAAAACGACAAGTAAAAAGCCACTTTAACCCTTCACAATCCGTTCGCAAAGCGCGGAAAGGCTGTATAGCATTTCTCTATAGTTGGAAAGTACGTTATACTGCTTGGTTCCGAACATCAACGGCAGGTAATAGCGTGCTTGCTCTTCAATGGCAAAAGCATGCGTAGAAATGTGCATTTCATTGAGTTCTCCAAGCGCTTTTTTCACATCAGCCAAGCCATATTTGCCTTCGTATTTATCGTAATCGTTGGGTTTTCCGTCCGATAAAAGGACAATCCATTTGGAACGCGTATCACGCTTGCTGAGCACATTTCCCGCGTGGCGTAAAGCTGGGCCAATACGCGTATAACCTTCTGGGTCCATGGCGGCAATTTGTCCGCGTTGCGAAGCCCATTTGCCATCAAATTCTTTGTAAGTGGTGTACGAACAATAATTTCTCGTGCGCGAACAAAAACCATCCACTTGGAAGTCGATTTGATATTCGTCCAGCACTTCTCCCATTAATAGAGCGACTTGCTTTTCTACATCAATAATGCGACTGCCCGATGCATATCCATCGCTGGAAAGACTCCTATCTAAAAGGAACAAAATGGACACATCTTTATTTCGCTTCCGTTTGCTGGTGTAAATGCGCTCATCTGCCGAATGTCCCGAACGGATGTCAGCGATTAAATCGGTTAACGCATCCGTGTCTAATTCTTCTCCTTGCTGGAGATGGCGAACCGTTTCCAAGTCGTTAAAGAACCGCGAAAACATTTTGCGCAAAGCGCGAAGTGTGATGCCGTTGTCTTTAAGAGCAGTTTGCACATAAGCCTCGTCAGATTTTCTGCATGGCCAAATATGCACCTTACAGAAATCTGGCTTATATGCATTTTTGGCGCGGTCCCATTCGGGATAAGTACAAACCACTTCTTGCTCTTCTACCTCGGCACTTTCCGCCACTTTGGCGTTGGAAACAAAATCGGATTGATACACCGAATGCGTTTCCTGATCTACCCTAACGGTGTGCTTTAAACTGAGCTCATTGAGCGCTTCGGAATGTTCATCGAGTTCGTCCGAACCATCAAAGTCGCGCCAACTGCCATCAAACTCTTCTGCCGTTTCAACCTTTTCAAAATTGTGCGTAAAAACGTAGTCTTCTTGTTGCTTTTGGTCAACCTGAGTGGACTCCACTTCATCGGCATGTTTGGCCTTTAATTCTGTTTTGGCAGAATTGGCTTTGCGTTGCGATGGAACGTGGCTTGAAGCCGTTGGTTCTGGCGCACCAATCAATTCCGAATACGTTCGGCCAGTCAACCAACTTTCATCCAATGGCTGTTTTTGATTGGCGTAATACTGATTGAGTTCCTTTTTTAGATCTGCATGAATTTCAGACAGAATTGGAAATTCTTCTAATAAAAGGTTGAGGATTGAAGCGTGATCGGTGGCTTGTTCTCCCTTCTTGTGTTGTTCCCATTCCACGCTCATAAACATCACGCGAAAGCGATAATAAAGGTCGTTGAGGTTAGAGTCTGAGAAGAGCAACATTCGCCTCGGAACGAGAAAATGCATGCCTTTAAACCCACCTTCGCGTTCGGCTGGAATCACATCAATGGCAACACCAGTTAAGGCTCGCGCTAAAAGCGTGAGTTGTTGTTGAATATCGGTGAGGTGAACAACCCGTGCTTCTTCCGATTCGGAAAGTGTATTCTTTCTCCGTTTGTGAAAACGAGCTATGCGCTTAAAGATGATTTCATCAAGGTCCAGCATACGATTGGACTTAAATCATCAAATCAGACAGGGTAATCAGGGTTTTTAGCACCTCTTCATCGTCTGTTAATGGCTGAATCATCCCTGCCTGAACAGCAGTTCTTTTTGGCAGTCCTGCGTTGATGAGTTTTGCCGCATCTACAATCAAACGGGTAGAAACTGTTTCGGTCAATCCGAGTTCTGTGAGGTTACGAATCTTACCAGCAATCTTCACCAATTTAGAAGCTAAGGATTTTTCGATACCCGTTTCTTTCATCAGGATTTCCATCTCAATATCCGCACTTGGATGTACGAATGACATCGCGACAAATCGCTGACGTGTAGATGGTTTCAACTCCTTAAAACCTTTTTGATAACCTGGATTGAAAGACGTTACAAGCATGAAATTCTCATGTGCTTTGATTGCCGTTCCTAACTTATCGATGTACAACATTCTACGGTGGTCGGTAAGCGAGTGGATGGCAACAATAATGTCTGGTCTTGCTTCGGCAACTTCATCCAAATACAGCACATGACCTTCTTTGGCCGCTTTTGTAAGTGGGCCGTCTTGCCAAACGGTTTCGGTTCCTTTCAGAATAAACCGACCGATAAGGTCTGTGGCGGAAGTTTCTTCATGACAAGCAACGGTTATGAGTTCAGATTTCAACTCGTAAGCCATATGCTCCACAAAACGTGATTTACCCGTTCCCGTTGGTCCTTTTAATAAAATTGGCAATCGATTTTGATAAGCCGCCATAAAAATTTCCTTCTCCTTGCCAACTACTCTGTAGTATGGTTTGGTGTCTTTTTCGGTTCCGTTCATTGTCTTTTCCAAGGTCTCCATCACGTATCAAATTATCTTATCAAACTCGTGTAAAAAATAAGAGCAGTGCCCTGGAACCACCCACCACACCGCTCTCATAAACAAACTCTTAGGCCATTACTTCGCCTTGCTCTGTATCAGTTATTAGCGCTTCATCAGTAGGTTGACCGTACTTAACGAAGTTGTAAATGAACAGGCAAATTCCAGTTGTGAAAAGCGTTGCCGCTAACACAAGACCAAGGAAATGAACTTCAATCTCTTGCTGTACTTGCATGAAATCAAGACCAATTTTTCTCTCCATATACACTTGCGCAATTCCTGCCACCGCAAAGGCACACGTCATACAAACCATGCCGATGTTGGACAACCAAAATGCATACATACTTGCAGAGCTATCATATAGCTTTCTTCCCGTAAGGTTTGGCAAGGCGTAGCTGATAATTGCAAGAACCATCATAGCGTAAGCTCCCCAGAATGCAAGGTGGCCGTGCATCGCTGTTACCAACGTTCCGTGAGTGTACATGTTAACCGCAGGAAGCGTGTGTGCCGCTCCAAGCAATCCTGCCCCAACAAACGACATTACAGCAGAACCAATGGTCCAGTAAAGTGCCGATTTGTTTGGATGCGATCTTCCGCTTTTGCGATACATATTGATGGCAAACAATGCCATTGCCAGGAATGCCAAAGGCTCTAGCGCTGAGAAAATCCCACCTACAATGAGCCAGTATTTTGGCGCACCGATATAGTAGTAGTGGTGACCCGTTCCAAGTACTCCTGAAAGGAATGTAAGACCAACAATTACGTATAGCCACTTCTCAATTACCTCACGGTCAACACCTGTAAGTTTGATAAGCAAATAGGCAAGAATACCGCCCATAATGAGCTCCCAAACACCCTCAACCCAAAGGTGAACTACATACCAACGGAAGAAGCTATCAAGCGTTTGACTATCAAACCAAATCATACCTGGCAGGTACAGAATTGCTGCAAAGAACAATCCCATTGTAAGCACAAGCGAAGTAGTGGTTTTCTGACTGCCTTTATAGAGAGTTCCTATGATAAGTCCAAGGAACAGCAATACGTTAATTACGACCAGAAAGTCCAGTTCGCGTGGTATTTCTAAGAACTTACGTCCTTCCCACCAGTTAAGGTGGAAACCGATTACAGCCGCAACACCTACAACAGCCAAACTGATTAACTGAACATATGCCAGCTTTACACTTATCAGTTCGTGCTTGCTTTCTTCTGGAATGATGTAATAGGCAGCGCCCATAAAACCGCTGAGCAACCAAACAACCAACAGGTTATTGTGCGTAGCACGTGCGGCATTGAAAGGAATAATTTCATGCAGACCATCGAATCCCATGTGGGCAAAACCCATGATGAATCCGTAGACAATCTGTAGCGTCAACAAAAGCATACTCAAGGCAAAAAACCAGTATGCAACTTTTTGTGATTTATATCTCATAATAGTTCGTTTTTAAAGGTTGGGTCAATTAGTCAGGCTGAAGATTTTCATCTGGTTCTGGAGGAAATCCATTCAGATCCATTTCATTCACCCATTTAAAGAAGGCTACCATGTTGTCGGCTTCTTCTTCTGTCATTTCGTAAGCCACCATTTTTCTTTGGGCGGCACCGCGCCAAGGAACTGGCGACATTAGCACGGCTTTGATATAGCCTTCGCCTTTTCGCTCGTAAACCTTTGTGAGTTCTGGAGCATAGTAAGCGCCTTCACCCAAAATGGTATGGCACCCCATACAGTTGTTCTCATCAAAGAGTCGTTTACCTGCAACGACTGCCTCTGTGAGATTTTGTTCATTGGTTTGATTCGGAATCTCCTTCACAATGGAATGCCAGGTCATGGCAAGGAAGACTACCGACACTACAAAGGTTCCTCCTAAGAAGAAGAACCTTGCTTGTTCTTTTGATAGCATGGCTTATTGTTTATGTTAGAATTTGGTTGATTACAGTGCAACCAAAGCCGACATTTGGGCTGAACGGAAGGAAGTTTCTCAAACAGTTTCATGTTACCGACCTTGGGTAATGGTATTGTTTGGATGGTGCGTCAAAGAGACAACAGGAAAGCTTGCACCTTCCTGACTTTTATGTTGCTAATTTATGATATACATCAGGAAATGAGAAAATTCCCGAATCTAGCTTTGCCCTCACCATTCAGTAGATTAACTAAATCTCATAGAATGAAAGTGATACAGATTATCGCAGTAGCAAGTTGCCTTCTAATTGGCACACAAGCGTTCGGACAATTTCAGATTGATGCCGAATTACGAACCAGAGGAGAGGTTTACCACGGATACAAAGCACTTGCTTCCAAGAATCAGGAAGTTGGGCTTTCTATTAGCCAGCGTACTCGGCTAAATTTCGGATACGAATCGAAATGGCTAGAACTATATGTCTCGTTTCAGGATGTAAGGATTTGGGGAAACAACCCACAGCTTACCGTTGGAAGTGGCGGAACAACTTGGTTGCACCAAGCTTATGGTGTTGGAAAAATTACCAAGTGGGTTGACATTAAAGTTGGTCGTCAACAAATCGTGTTAGACGACCACAGAATATTTGGAAGTGTAGGTTGGGCACAACAAGCGCGAAGCCACGATGCGGCTATTCTTCGTTTTTCTCCAGACAGTAAAACCAAGATTTGGTTAGGCGCGGCATACAACCAAACCAAAGCCAATTTAGTTGGAACGCTTTACACCACGCCTCGCAACTATAAAACAATGCAGTTTTTATGGGTAAACCGAAGTTTTGGAAAGGTGAAAGCAAGTTTGCTTTTTCTGAACAATGGACTGCAAATTAATGCGAATGATAGCTTGGCATTTTTAGGAACGGGAGGTGCTACAAGCATGATTAAGTACTCCGAAAAAGCAACATACTTCAGCCAAACAATAGGATTTAGAGCAGGCTATGACGGAGCGAAGTTCAAGGCCTTTGGCGCATTCTATTATCAACTAGGAAACAACGGAGCGTTTACTATTGATAGCTCAGGAACAGATGTTTCGGGAGAGTTTGAATTTGATAGAACGAAACTGAACGCCATGTTGGCCAGAATAGATTTACTCGGAAAACTTGGCCCAGTTACACTTACTGGTGGATATGAATACCAAAGCGGAAACAGTCAAGTAAACCCTTCGTCTGACGACCAAGCATTCAGTCCATTTTATGGAACCAACCACAAGTTCAATGGGTTGATGGATTATTTCTACGTGGGAAACCATGCTAAAAGCGTTGGATTACACGATGCTTTCCTAGGAGTGAAGTTCACACATAAGAAGTTCTTTATCGGTGCTACAGCGCATTATTTTCTTGCCGCAAATGACGTAAACGACCCAAGCAATTTGGGTACTGCTATGGATGCTGGATTAGGTGCTGAATTAGATGTTGTAACTGGCTATAAATTCAACAATGAAGTGTCCATTTTGGCGGGTTATTCCAACATGTTTGGCACTTCAACAATGGAAGCTATACGTGGTGGAGATAAAGACGCATTGTCTAACTGGGCTTTCCTAATGATAACCTTCAAGCCAGTTCTTTTTAACAGCAAGAATTTCATGAAGAAAATGAAAGAAAAATAGATTAAATATGACACGAATCATATATTGCGAAAATCACGAATCAACCATAATCAATTGAAAACATCATGAAAATCAAATCAACCATTAACAAGATACTTCCCGTCTTGACCGTAATTGGCCTAGCAATGCTAGCTTCTTGTGGAACTGAGGGAACTAAGAAAGAAAAAGCCGATACCGATCCTCTAATGATTAAGGTTAACGGCACAATGGATGCGGAGCTTACTTCACCACCAAACGTGCCAGCACCAGTTGGAGATCGTACTGCTAAAAAACTGTTTGTAGACATGGAAATCCTTGAGCAAGAAGGAACCATGACAGATGGTGTTAAGTACGTTTATTGGACATTTGGAGGTAGTGTTCCAGGAAGTTTCATCAGAACTAGAGTTGGGGATGAAGTTGAATTCACACTTAAAAATCATCCAGACAACAAATTGCCACACAACATTGACCTTCACGCTGTAACAGGTGCTGGTGG
>JBMYXX010000169.1:0-6756 GCA_049608805.1 Flavobacteriales bacterium
CCTTATTTCAATGGCCTTGGTCCAATGCGGAAAGGCTGTATTGAATGCGCCAATTGCATGGTTGGGTGCCGATATAATTCCAAGAATACGTTAGATAAAAACTACCTCTATTTCGCAGAAAAATGGGGTGCAAAGGTGGAAGCAGAAACTAAAGTTGTTAAGGTCGAGTTCAAAAACGACTTGTATCACATTCATACTGAATCTTCGACTTCTTGGTTTAGTAAAAACAAGAGAATATTTAAAAGTAAAGGAGTCGTTTTTTCGGCCGGAGTTCTCGGTACAATGAAGCTTTTATTTCGCCAGAAAGAAGAGTTTAAAACGCTTGCAAATCTTTCCGAAAAACTCGGGGCTAATCTGCGTACTAATTCAGAATCTCTTTGCGGAATTGCGGGCATCGATAAGAAGATGAACCACGGATTGGCAATCAGTCGTGTGTTTAATCCTGATGATAATACTCACATTGAATTGGTGAAATATGGAGATGGTTCGGGAGCAATGGGATTGCTTTCGGTAATGGCCGCTGGAGACGGCCCAGCACCTGTTCGAACTATGAAAATGCTTTGGAATTTCATTGCAAGTCCATTAAAGGCGTTCAACGTTATAAGAAGAGACTTCGCGAAGCATTCCATTATTCTTTTGGTTATGCAATCGCTAGATAATGCGCTTCAAATGAAATGGAAAAAAGGACTTTTTGGTGGAAGTTTGAAAGTAGCGAATGGAAAAAATGCACAAGTGCCAGCTTACATTGAAGTAGGTCAAGACGTGATGCATCGCTACGCGGAAAAAACGGGCGGCACTGCAATGAATGCAACTACCGAAGTACTTTTTAATATGAGCTCTACAGCACACATTTTAGGTGGTTGTCTTATGGGAGATTCTAAGGGAACGGGTGTTGTAAACGATAAATTTGAGGTACACGGTTACCCAAATATGCGCGTGCTTGATGGTTCAATTATTCCTTGTAATCTGGGTGTGAATCCAAGCCTCACGATTACCGCGCTTAGCGAATATGCTATGAGCCATGTCTCAGAAAAAGAAGGCAACACGAGAAAAACGCTGGAAAAGCAAATGCAAGAGGTAACCGAATGAAATATCTAAGTCAAATATTTTGTTTCACAATTCTGTTTTCAACAATGGCTTCTTGCCAAACAGATCAACTGTACTGTGGAGAAATTAATTCGCAATCCAAGGTTGAATCTGTCACTAAAATCGGCTTTGGGTCTTGTGCAAATCAGAACCAGCCTCAGCCTGTTTTATTAAAGGCCTTAGAAAGAAAACCAGACGTTTTCTGTTGGCTTGGAGATAATATTTATGGCGATACGCGAAATATGAAAACGCTAATTAAGAAGTATTCAAAACTAGGCTGTAAGGCTGAGTTCAGAGCTCTTAATTCTGAAGCTCATTTTTTGGCCGTTTGGGATGATCATGATTACGGAGAAAATGATGCGGGAAAGGAGTACCCGAAGAAGGATGAATCCAAGGATATTTTTCTCAATTTTTGGAGCGAACCGCAAACTTCTGAACGATGGAATCATCCCGGTATTTATCATTCAGAAACCTATGGTTTAGAAGGTCAAAGAGTTCAGTTTATCATGTTAGACACAAGAACTTTTAGAGACCCACTTTTAAAGAATAATGGTCCAGATTGGAAAAACGACTATAGACCAAATTATGATAGCACGGCTACGTTTCTTGGTGCAGATCAATGGACGTGGCTAGAAACAGTCTTACGGCAACCTGCTGACTTCCGTGTGGTAATGAGCAGTAATCAGTTTGGAATAACTTACAATGGTTGGGAGGCATGGGCAAACGTTCCGATTGAACGCCAACGATTTATTGACCTAATTGGGCAAACCCAAGCCAATGGCGTTGTATTTATTTCTGGTGATGTGCATTGGGCAGAAATCTCCAAACAGGATGTTGTTGGTGGTTATCCGCTCTACGATATTACATCTAGCGGAATAACTCAGGAGTGGAGTTCTACAGAACCAAATGACAATAGAATTGGCGAGCCTTTTCGTTCAAATAATGCCGGGTTCATTGTAATTGATTGGGAGCAAGAAGACCCGCTCATTCAGTTTAAGATAATGGATGTAAATGGTTCGGATGTTTTACAGCACCAGGTGAGACTAAGCGAGTTGCGTTTCTGATTTCTTTGAAACTAGAAGTAGTCCAATAAAGGTGATGATGCCGTTTAACGCTAATAGCTCAAACCCAAATTTGTAGCCCCCAAGCCAAGCTTCGGAGTTAACGTTAATGAGATATGTTAGCACTGGAGAGGCAAGACAAACTATCGGAACAAGTTTGTCTCTAACGTTCAGTTTGGTAATCATTCCAAAGGAATACAGACCTAGCAACGGTCCATACGTGTAGCCCGCAAATTTGAATACTTGGGAAATCACGCTATCGTTTCCAATCCAATGGAAAACCATAATGGTAACAACCAGTATTCCAGACATCAAAACATGAACTTTCTTGCGTAAACCAGTTTGTTCGGCTTCAGGCTTTTTCTCAATGTCTAGAATATCTACACAAGCTGAGGTGGTTAATGCCGCTAAAGCACTATCGGCACTAGAATATGCTGCGGCAATGAGGCCGAGAATAAACAGAATTCCAACAATGATTGGAAGTTCTCCGTCTGTAGCGATTATAGGGTAGAGGTCATCGGCTTTAGCTGGTAACTCCATCCCTTTAGATGCGGCAAACAAATAGAGTAATGCTCCAAGAGATAAGAAAAACAGATTAACAACGACTAAGACTGCGCTAAAACTGAACATGTTTTTCTGGGCTTCACCAATGTTCTGGCAACTCAAGTTTTTCTGCATCATGTCCTGGTCAAGGCCAGTCATTACAATAGAAATTAGGGCTCCAGCAATAAATTGTTTCCAGAAATATTTGGGGTGATTCACATCCTCAAAAAAGAACACTTTTGAGTAGTCGCTTTCGCGAATTGTACTTGCAATTGTTCCAAACTCTAAACCAAGATGATTGCTGATAATAACAACCGTAAACACCACAGCCAAAAGCATGAAGAGCGTCTGTAAAGTATCAGTCCAGATAATGGTTTTTATGCCGCCTTGGTAAGTGTAAAGCCAAATGAAGAGGATGGTTGCTAAAACGGTTACGATGAAAGGAACGCCCCAAGCATCGAAAATGGTGAGTTGCATTACTCCCGCTACTAAATAGAGCCTAAATGCCGCGCCAATTGTTCGCGATAGCAAGAAAAAAGAGGCGCCTGTTTTGTAGCTGGACACACCAAATCTATCGTCTAAATAGGTGTAAATAGAGGTGAGGTTTAGCCGATAGTAAAGCGGCATTAAAACGGTTGCGATTACCGTGTAGCCAACCAAATAGCCAAACACCATTTGCATATAACTGAATTGTGAAGTTCCCACCCATCCTGGAACCGAAATGAATGTAACTCCACTCAGGCTCGTGCCTATCATTCCGAAGGCCACAATCCACCACGGAGATTGCTTGTTGCCGATGAAAAACGAGTTGTTGTCTGCTCCCTTTGAGGTGACTTTTCCGATTACAAAAAGCACCAAAAAGTAGATGGCAATAATGGATAGAATGAGCGTTGGAGACATAGATTCGAAGGTATTCTACAGTTGAATAAAAGATGTTCTTTTTGGAAATAGTTATTCATCCATATTTGTGTGTAACTACAATTGTTTGAACATGCGCAACGCGTATCTTCGTCTTAATGAATTTAGTGTCCAAAGTTCTTCAGCAAGCGGTAGATGAATTCGCACAATTACCAGGAGTTGGCCAGAAAACGGCCTTTCGGTTTGTACTTCATTTACTGAAGAAAAAACCTGAGGAATTGAAAAAGTTCGGGAACACGTTTATTCAGCTTCAAGAACAAGTTCAGTATTGCAAAGAGTGTTTTAATATCACACATCTCGATACCTGCGATATCTGCTCAAATCCGAGTCGAGACCGCTCCACAATTTGCGTGGTTGAGGATATTAGAGACGTGGTTTCTATTGAAAATACCGAGCAGTTTAAAGGATTGTATCACGTGCTTGGGGGCATCATTTCTCCGTTGGATGGCATTGGTCCATCAGATCTAAACATTCAGTCGCTATTGGAGCGAATTGAAACTGGTGAGGTGCAAGAAGTGATTTTTGCACTCACTACAACCATGGAAGGTGATACAACTAACTTTTACCTCTCGCGCCAGCTAGAAAAATTTGAAGTAAGTGTAAGTACGCTTGCTCGAGGCGTTTCCATTGGTGGAGGTTTAGAATATACAGACGAGTTGACTTTGGGTCGTTCGTTGGTAAATCGAGTTCCGTATGAGAATACACTGACTAACTAATAGAACACGGAACACGCGGACACCGCTGATTTACACAGATTAGTAGAATCCACACAGATTCCTAACGGAGGGTTTTCGAGTTGCCTCTTGAGAATAAATTGTTCGAAAAAAACACGAGATTTTCCGCGCTATCCGCGTCATCCGCGTTCCATTCCCATATTTGCACTCAGATTTATCAGCCGCTTGAAACTTACCATAGTCATTGTCAATTATAACGTTCAGCACTTCTTAGAGCAGTGCTTGCAATCCGTTATGGTTGCCATAAAAAATGTGGAATCGGAAGTTTTTGTGGTTGACAACAACTCCATTGATGGCTCGGTTGCCATGGTGGAAGAGAAGTTTCCATCGGTAAAACTGATAGCAAACAAGGAGAACGTTGGCTTTTCCAAAGCGAACAATCAGGCAATGGAAATTGCCAAAGGCGAATACGTTTTGCTTCTCAATCCCGACACGTTAGTGGAGGAAGACACCTTTGAAAGGGTGGTTTCTTTTATGGACGCGCATCAAGATGCAGGTGGATTGGGAATTAATATGGTTGACGGAAAGGGAAACTTTCTGCCTGAAAGCAAGCGGAGTTTGCCAACACCAGAAGTAGCGTTTTACAAGATTTTTGGATTGAGTTGGTTGTTTCCAAAATCTAAACGGTTTGGGAAGTATCACCTTACATTTTTGTCGAAAGACGAGACGCATGAAATTGAAGTTCTTTCAGGAGCTTTTATGCTCATGCGGAAAACGGCTTTAGATAAAGTTGGTCTGCTTGATGAGGATTATTTTATGTACGGAGAAGACATCGATTTGTCTTACCGCATTATTCAGGGTGGTTTCAAAAACTACTATTACCACGAGGCAAGAATTATCCATTATAAGGGTGAAAGCACCAAAAAGGGGAGCCTGAATTACGTGTATGTGTTCTATAATGCGATGGCAATTTTCGCCAGAAAGCATTTCTCAAAGGAGAGAGCACAGATGTTTTCGCTACTTATAAATTTTGCAATTCTGTTGCGAGCTTCAATCTCGTTAGTTAACAGGTTTGTAAAGCGGATTTCCCTCCCAATATTAGATGGAACACTTATTTATGCGGGCCTTTTTCTCATTTCAAATTATTGGGAGTTTAGCGTAAGAGCTAGCGAAGGATTGCACTATCCTAAAGAATTTTTCTTGCTGGTTTTACCGTTTTATGTACTTGTTTGGCTCGTCTCAATGCATTTTTCTGGCGGGTACGATAAGCCAGTTAAACTGTCTAATCTCATTCGCGGATTGGTTGCAGGTTCTGCAATCATATTAATGGGCTATGGCTTGCTTGGCGAAGATGTGAGATTTAGTCGTGCCGTAATTCTGCTTGGGTCGGTTTGGGTTATGGTCATCATTCCAATTGTTCGCTTTGTATTACATCTTCTTAAAGTCGATGGTTTTAATCTGAATAGTGAGAAAACTAAACGCTTTTTGGTTGTTGGTGGAACCGGTGAAATTGAACGCGTTCAGAGCCTTTTGAAGGATACATTCAAAACACCAGGATTTGTTGGAAATTACAAGGTGGATGGTGAAGTTGACCAATCTACGCTTGATGATTTCATCCGCATAAATAACATTGGTGAAGTCATTTTTTGCGCGAAGGATGTTCCGGCACAAAGAATTATTGACTGTATGACGCAGACCAAATTTCCAGAGGTAGATTTTAAAATTGCTCCAACGGAATCAATGTTTCTTATTGGAAGTAATTCTATCAACACGGCTGGCGATTTATATACGTATGGAATCAATGCAATTTCGAAACCAACCAATCAACGAGTTAAGCGTTTGCTGGATTTAATCCTGACGATATTGTTTCTGGCACTTTTGCCATTAATTATTTGGTTCATGAAAAGTCCGTTCGGTCTAATCCGAAACATCTTATTTGTTCTAATAAGAAAGAGAACGTGGGTGGGTTATGTGAAAGACTTGAATGCTGACCAGAATTTTCACCTGCCAAAAATTGCAGATTCTGTACTAAATCCGTTGGATGGTTTAGAGGCGGGACAACCTGACGAAGATGGTCTTTTGCGATTAAATATGATGTACGCAAAGGACTACCGCGTATCTAACGATCTGAATATTATCATTAAAGGTTTCCGTAATCTAGGTCGGAAATGACATATGGGTAAACAGTATGTTTTACTTTTGTGCTCTCAAAATTTAAGCAATGGCTAAAGTTGAAGTGTTGATGCCCAAAATGGGCGAAAGTGTTGCAGAAGCTACGGTTATCAAGTGGTTGAAGGAGGTTGGCGATACCATTGAAATGGATGAGCCAATCATGGAAATTGCTACCGATAAGGTTGATTCTGAGATTCCTTCTCCAGTTGATGGTGTGCTTGCAGAACAGTGTTGTCAAATGGATGATGTTGTTCAGGTAGGAAGTCCTGTTGCTTATATAACAACCGATGCTTCTGAAACTG
>JBMYXX010000170.1:0-6680 GCA_049608805.1 Flavobacteriales bacterium
CTAGCGCGGCAGAAGATGAAAGGCCAGATGCTTTTGGTAAAGTGCTCGAAAACAGAATGTCGCAACCTTCTATTTCAATTCCTTGGTGTTGCAAGTCAAGCATAACTCCTACAACAAAATCCGTCCAATGATTCTGTTTTGCGTTAGGCAAGTCATCCAACGTAAACGAATCAATCCCTTCAAAATCGGTTGAGACCAAACGAACTTCTTTGCTTGAATTCGGTCTGCACACAGCAGTAATTCCAAGCGAAATTGCGCACGGCAAAACCAATCCGCCTAAATAATCAATGTGTTCACCAATTAGGTTTACACGACCCGGGCAGAAGTAGGTTTCTAATCCATCTGTAAAACCAAATTGCTCGGTAAACTGTTGTTCAACTTCTGACATACGGCCGAAAATTAGTCTTTCGCGCTTTACATAATCAATCTTGTGGCTAACTTTACCTGAATTCCAACCCCAATTCACCCTGATGACTAAAATAGACCAACTCTTTTCTGAGTACGGAGAGAGCCACCAGAACGAGACAAACCAGCTTATTCATTGGATTTTTGTGCCGCTCATTTTTCTGAGTGTAATTGGTCTTTTGTGGGATGTGAAACTGGGAGTTGATTTAGATTTTCTAGGAGGAGAACCACTTAATGCGGCCATGATAGTTTCTGCGTTGGCATTTGCTTACTACCTCAATTTGTCGTTCACAATTTCTGTAGGAATGTTAGCCATTACTGGAGCAGGATTATTGTCTTGCTATCTGTTTGGTGCTGACCTTCCTATGAGTGTTTGGAAAATCTCGTTAATCGTATTTGTCCTTTCATGGATTATGCAATTTGTAGGGCATAAAGTGGAAGGGAAGAAACCATCTTTTTTTAAAGATCTTCAATTTTTCATGGTCGGACCAGCATGGGTTATGGCCAAATTGTATAAGAAACTCGGCATAAAATATTAGTCATGGCAGAAGCAGTAATGGAAAAACCAGCAACGGGAACGGCTTATTCGGCAATTGTACAGAAGCAACGCGATTTTTTCTGGTCGCATGCAACTAAGCCAATTGCGTTTAGAAAGAAGCAGTTAAGAAAACTGAAAGATGCTTTCGCGAAGCATGAAGCAAGCCTTTTGGCTGCTCTTAAAAAGGATTTGAATAAATCTACACAGGAGGCTTTTACTACCGAAATTGGAATTACCGTTGCAGAGATTGAGCATTATGTGCGTCATCTGGAAGATTGGATGGAGCCAGAGCGTGTTTCAACACCGCTTTTCTTCCAGCCAGGAAGCTCTATGATTATGCCAGAGCCGTACGGGGTTACTTTGATTATTGCGCCTTGGAATTACCCAGTGAAAAACCTTTTTGGGCCGTTGCTTGGTGCCATGGCTGCTGGTAACACGGCAGTTGTAAAACCATCTGAGATTTCACCGAATTGCAGCAAGGCAATTTCGGATATGATTGCAGACACTTTCGACCCAGAATACATTGTAAGTATTGAAGGTGGCGTGCCGGAAACAACAGAGGTTTTAAAGGAGCGTTTCGATTATTTACTGTTTACCGGAGGTACCGAAATTGGACGAATTGTTTACCAAGCAGCGGCTAAACATCTCACGCCAGTTACGCTAGAGTTAGGCGGGAAAAGTCCGTGTATTGTTGATACAAACATCAGCATAAACATTGCCGCAAAACGATTGGTTTGGGGTAAGTTTCAGAATGCCGGACAAACTTGTATTGCGCCAGATTATATCTACGTAAACAACAAAATCAAGGATAAATTTCTTGCCCGTGTAAAGCATTACATCGGTGAGTTTTTTGGCGATGCCGAAAAGCCTTCTGATGATTTAGGACGCATTATTAGCGACCGCCATTTTGAGCGTGTGAGCAAGATGCTTACTGGCGATATTTTGGTTGGAGGCGTTACCGATGCTTCTCAACGATACATTGCCCCAACAATTATTGATAACGTTACAATGGATCACCCTGCCATGCAGGAAGAGATTTTTGGCCCAGTAATGCCAGTTATGGGGTCCGATAACTTTGATGAAGTGGTAAACCATATTAACGCTGGCGAACGCCCGTTAGCCATGTATTTATTCTCAAACGATTCTAAATTGAAGAAACGCTTGATGAATGAAACTTCTTCAGGAGCCATCTGCGTTAACGAAACTATGGTTCATGCAGGCCAGCCAAATTTGCCTTTTGGTGGAGTGGGGAACAGCGGAATTGGCGCTTACAACGGTAAGCTTGGTTTCGAAACGTTTTCGCACATGAAACCAGTTATGGTAAGGTCTTTCTTAGGAGATGTTCCTCAGAAATACCCGCCATACTCAAGCGGAAAATTGAGCTTCATTAAGATGGCTTCTAAGTTTTTGCTGAGGTAGTGAATAGCGTCCTTCGATACAATTTTGATTCACAAAATCACTCAGGATGACACAAGTACGATTAACTAAAATGAATGATCACTTCGAGTGCTCCGCAAAGCGGAATGTATCGAAGTATGCGGGTTGGAGTTTTACTCTTTTCTCCTTTTTTCTTTTTCCTTTTTTCCTCTTTGCTCAAAAGCCAGCAATCGATCATGTTGTTGTAATCGGTATTGATGGTATGAGTCCTGATGGTATTAAAAATGCCTCAACTCCCGTAATGGACAGCATTCTTAAAGTTGCGGCATACACGTTTACTTGCCAGGCCGTTTTACCTACAAGTAGCAGCCCAAATTGGGCAAGTATGATTATGGGGGCTGGGCCAGATAAGCACGGAATTACTTCAAATTCTTGGCAACCGCATAAACAGACCATAGAATTAGAATGTGAAGGCACAAAACGTGGTGGAAAACCTAGCGGAATGTGGCCAACCATTTATGGCGAGTTACGGAGGCAAAAACCAGATGCCATTATTGCGTGTTTTAATGATTGGTTGGCCTATAATCGACTGTTTGAAAAAGGTGTAGTGAACAGGCAACGAGACGCCAATTTGCTGCAAGCCGCTTCTCATACTGGATACAAAGGAATTACCAAAAAGGCATCTCGGTACTTCAAAAGGAAGAAACCCGATTTCATGTTTGTGCACTTAGATCACGTTGATCATGCAGGGCACCATGATGGACATGGAACTCAACCTTACTATGATGCGGTTGGAGTTGCCGACCAGCAAATTGGTAAGCTAGTTCAAGCGGTTAAAGAATCTGGCGTTTTAGAAAGGACAATTATTCTCATTGTTGCCGATCATGGCGGCAAAGGCCACGGACACGGAGGAGATTCTCCAGAAGAAGTAAACGTACCTTGGATTTTAACAGGACCAGGAGTTGTAAACGGAGAACTTTCGGTTGAGGTAAATACTTACGATACAGCTTCTACCCTGGCTTATTTGCTTGGAATTGAAGCACCTGAATGTTGGGTTGGTAAGCCGATTATTCAGGCGATTGCTCAATAAATTGCTCATTGAAATTCACTAAGTACAGCTTTTCTGAGGCTCTTGTTATTGCGGTATAGAGCCAACGTACGTATTCGACTCCAAGCATTTCGGCAGTTAGATAACCTTGGTCAACAAACACAGCAGGCCACTGTCCACCCTGCGCTTTATGGCAGGTAATGGCATAACCAAATTTTATTTGAAGCGCATTCAAGTATGGGTCGGTAGCAATCTTCTTTGCCTGCTCAGATGCCGTAGGGATATCAGCATAACTCCTGCAAACAGAATCGTAGAGCTGCTCCATGTCTTGCTCGGGCAAAGAAGGTGCTTCAACATGCAAAGAGTTCAGCAAGAGCTTTACGTCTAGAGAATCTTCATTCGGGTAATCCATCAATCGGACGGTTGCGTTTGCAAATCGAAAGCCATGCATTTCTTCGGTGTAGCCGAGACGCATAATCTCAATCATATCGCCATTGGCAATAAAACCTGCGCCAGAACCTTTTGGTAGCCAGAAGTAGTTGTTTTTTACCACCATCAGCTTATCGGTAGAAGCAATTTCGTCTTCCATATACTTTATACGCAAGCGTATTTGCTGATTAAACTGATTGGCACTTTTGTTAGAACGCGTAATTACCATAGCGCAGTCATCACCATAAAAACTGTATGCCGAATTGAGTTCGTCTTCCAACTCTAGCATATCAATTACCTTAATGTCTGGGTAATTGACTTTTAGCGCAATCTCAGATTGACCTTGCAAGAGGAGGTTTCGTAATTCGGTTGCATTATTCAGAATTCCGGAATCAGCATCTTGGCGCACAACTTCGCGCAATTCGTGCTGCATTTCCCAAGTAAAATCGAAGTTGGTTTGAAGAACCTTACTGTCTAGAGCTGGACTATCCTGAGCCCCAACAGGAGGTAGCTGCGCAGTATCTCCAATTAGAATAAGCTTACAGTCTTTGCCATCTTCTAAAAACTTCATCAAATCTGAAAGCAAGTTTTTAGACTGAATTCTTCCAGAACCTGCATCTCGCGATAGCGAAATCATAGAAGCTTCGTCAACTATGATAACTGCATTCTTTCCTCGGTTTTTTCTTAACGCAAAGCGGATGTTCCCAAACTCATCGGTAGTAATTTGATAGATGAACTTGTGAATAGTAAAAGCACGTTGGCGTGTGTAAGACGCAAGCACCTTAGCGGCTCTACCAGTGGGAGCAAGCAATGCAAACTTTCGTTTCATTGATTTAAGCGTTTGCACCACACTTATAACCATAGATGTTTTTCCAGTTCCCGCGTATCCGCGAAGCAAAAACACCTTGCCAATATTCTTCTCCGTAAGGAATTCAGACAAACGATAAACGAAGCCTTCTTGCCCAGTTGTGGGTTTAAAAGGAAGCTCGGAAATGAGCTTATCGTAGGCGGTTTTAGGTGTATTCAAGATTTGTCGAAAGAAAATAATGGTTTACCGAAGCTAAAAATAAGATAGTCTAAAACGCCTATGTCGTTTATCGAAGATTGGCCTAAAAAACAAACCTAACAACCATCTCTCAGGTAATATACCCATTGACCATAAACCTTACTTGGACATGAAAAAAATAATACTTCCCCTCATTATTATTGCTTTATCTGGATCAACATTCGCACAGAATGTTGGTATAGGAACAACCAATTTTACACCGACCAGCGATGCTTTATTGGAGTTACGCTCTACGTCATCTGGTTTTCTAATGCCTAGAATGACCGAGGCTGAAAGAGACGCGATTTCTGCACCTAAGGAAGGTCTAATGATTTATCAGACCAACAACACGCCTGGCTACCGTTATTACGATGGTTCGGCTTGGCAATCATTTGGTGCTGGCGCAGCAGATAATTTTGGTGATCACGTTGCCAATCAAGACATTGTTTTAGGCGATGGTTTAGGGATTGTTGATGAAGATTTAGACACCAAAATTCAAGTAGAAGAATCTAATGATGATGACCATATTAGGTTTGATGTTGAAGGAGTTGAAGCCATGCTGATTGATGATTCTCAGAATGTGGGAATTGGGGTTTCGGTGCCTACAGAAAAGCTTCATGTAGAAGGTAACATTAGAATAGGCTCTGCTGCTTATTTAGATGATGATGCAACAGCTGGCGGAAACAATGACGACTGGATTAGACTAAATGGTTACGTTGAAATGAAGAGTAATTCTGACGATTATGGTCTTGTTCTTAGAGACAAGGACAACTCTGACTATGTTGGAATTACGCAAAGAAACGGATGGAGTTTTTTGAGTGATAGCGATGTTGCTGGTAATTACTTTTTGAGAGGAAATGGAGCCAATGCTGAGGTAAGAGGCGACATGACAGTGCGAGGTAGTGATGTTTATGATGATAACGGTCCAATTCGATTAAGCGGAGAAGACAATGTTTACATTACAATGGACCACAATGGCAACGATAACGAAACAAGGGCAATCCTTTTCGGAAAGAATAGTATGTCCAGTCCTACAGAATTGATGCGAATTCAGGAAAATGGCGAGATAGGAATTGGTACAAACGATCCTAGCGCCAACCTTCATATTAGAGGTTCTGGCACCAGTGGTTTTACTCCGGGATTTGGAGATGCTGGGCCGGAAATTGCCTTAGGTCGTGGCGGTTTTTACAAACCTGGAGCTACCATTCAAATGATTGATTACAACGGTTACTCTTCTGGGCTTTGCTTTAATGTACACAAAGGGGTTAACCATGATGGTGGAGGTGCATTTGCTGATAACTGGCCAACAGATGTGGTGCAAGCCATGACTATTAATAATAGAGGAGAGGTTGGAATTGGTTCTGTTAATCCTAGCCAACCATTACAGGTACAAGTAGATAAGTTGGGTATGAACTTTCCAATTTTTGTTAGAAACAGAAATGGTTCTACCAACTCAGATAATGGAGTGGGTATAGGGTTCAATAGCGAGGTGAATGGAGACTGGATTAAGGCTGGGATTTTCCACGAGCGTACGTCAAACTTTGGTATCGGTAAGCTACATTTCATGCTTAACAATCAAGGGAATAATTCATCGGTTAGTATGTCCGATTCTAAAATGACTATTCAGCCAAACGGTAACGTTGGTATTGGTACAAGCTCACCAGCAGCGCAGTTAAATGCTACAGGTTCTGTAAGATTAAACACGTTGGCTGGTTCCGGAACAAGAATGGTTGTTGCAGATGCCGATGGAGACCTTTCAACACAGGCTATCCCAAGTGGAGGTGGTGGCGGTGGATTTGGAAGCGGAACAACACTTACGGTCTATTTAACAAGCAATG
>JBMYXX010000171.1:0-6639 GCA_049608805.1 Flavobacteriales bacterium
CAGGCTTTGGTAAAGCGCAAGGCAATTATAAGCATACTACATATAAGGCCGAAGTGCGGGCGGTAAATAGCAAGCAACTTGATCTTGTTTTAAGGTTAAATTCTTCCATCAGGGATCAAGAAATGGATCTTCGGAAAAAATTGGCTTCCGAACTAATTAGAGGAAAGGTTGATATTTCGCTTTATGTTGAAGGCGTTGCTGAAGACAAAAGTCTGTCGGTAAATCAGGAGTTGTTTGATAAGTATGCCGACATGCTTAAAGCGGCCGCCAATTCTCACGGCTTGGATCAAAGCAACTTGCTTACAAGCGTTTTGAAATTGCCAGAAGTGCTTCAGTCAGAGAGGAAGGAAAAGGAAAAAGAAGAACTTGATTTAGCCATCAGTTTGTTGTTTGATGCAGTGAAAGCATTCCAAGAATTTAGGGTTGCAGAGGGAAAACAGCTGGCAATCGATTTAACAGCAAGGCTTGATAATATTGCTAGACTTTTAAAGGAAGTTGAGCAATATGAGGGAGACAGAATTGCTACCGTTAGACAACGGATGGAGGAACGATTTGAGGAATTGAAAGACAAAGTCACTCTGGATGAAAGTCGTCTAGAACATGAGCTGGTTTATTACATCGAGAAGTTTGATGTAACAGAGGAAAAAGTTCGACTTAACGCACACTTGAAATATTTCTCAGAAACCATGAATTCGGATGATGCCGCTGGTCGAAAACTAGGCTTCATTTCTCAAGAGATGGGAAGAGAAATTAATACCCTCGGCTCAAAAGCCAATCACGCAGAAATTCAGAAAATCGTTGTTCAAATGAAGGACGAATTGGAGAAAATCAAGGAGCAGGTGCTTAACGTTCTGTAGTTCAAAGCTCCTTATTTAGAATTATTCCAAATAAATCGACCAAATACTTGGTCGCATACCTCGTTCAGGGTATCTTTGCAGAGAATTTTCGATGCTATTTAGAACTAATCTAAATAGTAGTTGTTAAGGAATTTGAGATGATAAAAGTTTCTGAAAACGCAGTTAAGAAGGCTCGCAACCTGATGGAAGAAGAGGGCAAAAACCCTGTTGAAGCATTCATTCGTGTTGGGGTGAAAGGCGGAGGTTGCTCTGGTCTTTCGTACGATCTCAGTTTTGATACGGAGATGAAGGAAGACGATAGGGAGTTTGAAGATAACGGGATGAAGATTGTTGTTGACAAGAAAAGCTTCCTCTATCTCATCGGAACGGAATTAGATTATTCGGGCGGATTGAACGGCAAAGGCTTCGTTTTCAATAACCCGAATGCAAACAGAACATGTGGCTGTGGCGAAAGCTTCGCAGTCTAGCAATTCTCTAATCAGCTAAAACGCTAAAAATGGCAGAGGAGAATCAGGAACTCAAGGAATTTACTGAGAAAGAGTACGAGTACGGTTGGAGTGTTGACATCGAAACCGATGAGCTTCCAAAAGGACTTACCGAAGATACCGTTCGCGCAATTTCTGAAAAGAAAGAAGAACCAGAATGGTTGTTGGAATGGCGACTGAAAGCCTTCCGTCATTGGTTGACTTTGGAAGAACCTACTTGGGCGCATGTCAACTACCCAAAGATTGATTTTCAAGACATTATCTATTACTCGGCACCAAAGGAAAAGCCAGAAATAGGCAGTTTGGATGAGGTGGATGAGGGTATGCTAAAGACTTTCGAAAAGCTTGGTATTTCGCTCGAAGAACAGAAGCGTTTAATGAACGTTGCAGGTTCTAATGTGGCAGTTGATGCTGTTTTCGATAGCGTTTCGGTTAAGACTACTTTTCAAGAAACACTTCGTGAAAAAGGAGTGATTTTCTGTTCGTTCAGCGAAGCAGTAAAAGATCATCCAGAGTTGGTGAGAAAGTACCTCGGAAGTGTTGTTCCATACACGGATAACTACTACGCAACGCTGAATTCAGCAGTGTTCTCTGATGGTTCATTCTGCTACATTCCAAAAGGCGTTCGTTGCCCGATGGAATTAAGCACGTACTTCCGAATCAATGCCATGAATACCGGTCAGTTTGAAAGGACTTTGGTAATAGCCGATGAAGACAGCTATTGCAGTTATTTAGAGGGTTGTACTGCTCCACAGAGAGATGAAAATCAGCTCCATGCGGCAGTAGTAGAATTGGTTGCTCATAAAGGAGCAGAGATTAAATATTCAACCGTTCAGAACTGGTATCCAGGAGATAAGAACGGAAAGGGTGGTATCTATAATTTCGTGACTAAACGAGGTATTTGCACTGGTGCTTATGCCAAGATTTCTTGGACACAAGTAGAGACTGGAAGTGCTGTAACTTGGAAGTACCCATCGACCATCCTGAAAGGAGATAATTCGATAGGAGAATTCTACTCGGTTGCAGTAACGAACAATTACCAGCAAGCTGATACAGGAACCAAGATGATTCATCTTGGAAAGAACACTAAGAGTACGGTTATTAGTAAGGGAATTTCGGCTGGTTTTAGCAACAATTCGTATCGCGGATTGGTAAAAATTGGTAGGAATGCGACTAACGCAAGGAACTTCTCGCAATGCGATTCGCTGTTGTTGAGTTCCACTAGCGGAGCGCACACTTTTCCGTACATAGAATGTGGAAATAAGAGCGCAAAAGTTGAGCACGAAGCCACTACAAGCAAGGTTGGAGAAGATCAGATTTTTTACTGCAATCAGCGTGGCTTGGATACCGAGCAGGCAATTGGTCTGATTGTGAATGGGTATTGCAAAGAAGTATTGAATAAGCTTCCGATGGAATTTGCCGTGGAAGCACAGAAATTATTGAGCATTTCGCTTGAAGGAAGCGTAGGATAATTGAAGAAGAAATGAGTTTACTGACGATAAAAGATTTAAAGGCGAAAGTTGAAGAGAAGGATATTCTCAAAGGATTCAACCTAACGATTAATCCAGGTGAGGTGCATGCTATTATGGGGCCTAACGGTTCTGGGAAAAGTACACTTGCGTCTGTTTTAGCTGGAAACGAAAGCTACGAAGTAACAGGTGGTGAAGTTGATTTTGATGGCAAGGATTTGCTTGATATGGCTCCTGAAGAGCGAGCCCGTGAAGGGCTGTTTTTGGCATTCCAGTATCCTGTTGAAATCCCTGGAGTAAGCAACGTGAACTTCATGAAAGCGGCTGTAGCTGAAATCAGAGAGCATCGCGGACAAGAGCAGTTGGTTGCTAAAGATTTCTTGGCCTATATGAAGGAGAAAAAAGAACTCGTAGAACTAGACGGAAAGCTTGCTGGTCGTTCGGTAAATGAAGGGTTCTCAGGAGGAGAGAAAAAGCGAAACGAGATTTTCCAAATGGCAATGCTCGAACCAAAATTGGGCATCCTAGATGAGACCGATTCCGGACTTGATATTGATGCACTTCGCATTGTAGCGAATGGCGTGAATAAGCTTCGCTCGAAAGACAACGCGTTCGTGGTTATCACCCACTATCAGCGGCTTTTGGATTACATCGTTCCTGACTTTGTTCATGTTTTGTACAACGGAAAGATTGTACGTTCGGGCACCAAAGAATTGGCGTTGGAATTAGAGGAGAAAGGCTACGATTGGATTAAAGAAGAATTGGCTGAGGCATGAGCGAAGCGATGACAACATCGATTTTATCTGAGTTGGTTTCTGGAGTGAAAAGCCCAGGTTCTTTCAAATCAATTCGTTCAGATGCCGAAGGGTTTCTGACTGAAAGCCGAGTTCCTTCTAAGAAGCACGAAGACTGGAAATACACGAACATCAAACGTTTGTTTGATAACGGTTTGAAGTTGGTTCCTGCTAGTGATTTGGAATTCAATTCAATTGATGGCGTAGAGACACGATTCATCGCGTCTGAAAAAGAAGAGCCATTAATTGGCTCGACAGCCATTCACACCAAAGAAGCGCATGCGGCTTTGAATACAGCGCTTTTTGAAAAAGCTTTGGTCATTCGAGTAAAGAAAGGCACACAGGTTGAAGATGATTTGGTTCTCAATCAAGCCATCAACTTGAAAGACGGAGAATTTAGAGCAACACGTGTTCTAATTGTTGTTGAAGACAATGCCTCGCTAAAGATTCAGCATCATTATACTGGTGCTTCATCAAGCAGCTCTTTGCTCAATAATTTGACCGAAGTATTTGTTGGACAAAACGCTCATTTGGAGCTCAATTACGTTCAAGAAATAGGCGAAGGAAACTTGATGACCACAACGGAAGTTGAGTGTCAGCGAGATTCAACGTTCACTACAAATTGTATTCAGTTGTACGGAAGTTTACTTCGGAACAACTTGAATATCCGCCTGAAAGGCGAGAACATTGAAACGCATTTGAACGGTTTCTATATGCTTAACGGCAAGGAATTGTTCGACAACCATACGTTAGTAGATCACTTGGTTCCGCATTGCGAAAGCAATGAAACTTACCGTGGCATTCTGGCTGGAAAAAGTACTGGAGTTTTCAACGGAAAAGTTTTCGTTCATCGAGATGCGCAAAAGACTAATGGTTATCAATCCAACAACAACATTCTGTTATCGGATGATGCTACAATGAATTCAAAACCAGAGCTCGAGATTTATGCTGACGATGTTCGTTGTTCCCACGGAAGTACAACCGGACAGTTAGATGAAGACGCAGTTTTCTATTTGCGGGCGCGCGGTTTGGATGAATTTGGAGCCACAGCATTGTTGCTCACAGCATTCGCTAGCGATGTGCTAAACGCGATTTCGAACGAGAAATTAAGAGACGAGCTGGAAGCTAAAATTCAAGCTAAGTTGAAAGAAATGCGGTAATGAGCGAATTGCTAACTGACATAGACGCGATTAGAGCACAGTTTCCAATCCTTGAAAGAGAGGTGAATGGGAAGCAGTTGGTGTATTTAGACAACGGTGCCACCTCCCAGAAACCAAAGTCGGTTATCGATGCAATTTCTAACTATTACGAGCACGAGAATAGCAACATTCATCGCGGGGTTCATACGCTAAGCCAAGAGGCAACATCTGCTTATGAAGAGGTGCGTAAAAAGGTTCAGAAATTCATTAATGCGGAGCACGACCACGAGATAATTTTCACCTCCGGAACTACTGGCGGTATTAATCTGATTGCAAATTCTTTCGGAGAAAAATTAGTTAGAAAGGGGGATGAAATTCTCATCACCGCTATGGAGCACCACAGTAATATTGTGCCGTGGCAAATGCTCTGCGAGCGTAACGGGGCAAAGCTAAAAGTGCTTCCAATTTCTAAGCAAGGCGAGATTGATATTGAGGAATACAAGAGGTTGATTGGCCCTAAAACAGAGCTGATTTCCTTGGTGCATGTTTCCAATTCGCTGGGAACCATCAACCCAATCAAAGAAATGATTGAGATTGCACATTCTCAGGATATCCCTGTAATGATTGATGGCGCACAGGCCATTCATCATACGCCAGTGGATGTTCAGGATTTAGACGCAGATTTCTACGCGTTTTCGGCTCATAAAATGTACGGTCCAACGGGTGTTGGTATTCTGTATGGAAAGGAAGAGTTGCTGAACGATATGGTGCCGTATCAGGGTGGTGGCGATATGATTAAGAATGTAACGTTTGAGAAGACGATTTACAACGATTTGCCGCACAAATTTGAGGCAGGAACGCCCAATATTGCTGGCGGGATTGGTCTTGGAGCCGCCATCGATTTCATCAATAGTATTGGTTTTGATTTTATTCAAGAACACGAGGCAGAATTGTCTCGATTTGCAACCAGTCAGTTAAAAGGAATTAAGAATCTGAGGTTTATTGGAACCGCAGAAAAACGGGCTGGCTTGGTGTCGTTTGTTTTGGATGGAATTCATCCTTACGACACAGGTGTAATCTTGGATAAATTGGGTGTAGCTGTAAGAACTGGACACCATTGCACGCAACCAGTAATGAACTTTTTTGAGGTGCCAGGAACGGTTAGAGCCTCATTCGCGGTTTACAATACCAAGGATGAAATTGTAAAATTGGTTGAGGGGATAGAACGGGTGCAAAGGATGTTTGTAAAATGATTGAGACGGTGGAGAGCATAGAAGCGAAAGAGCAAGAAATTATCGAAGAGTTTTCTCTCTTTGAAGATTGGATGGATAAGTACGAGCACCTAATTGGTCTTGGACAAGATTTACCGTTGATTGATGAAAGTCTGAAAACGGAGGATTTACTAATAAAAGGTTGCCAGAGTCGTGTTTGGCTCCATGCTAAATTGGAAGACGACAAGGTGGTTTTTTCTGCCGATAGCGATGCCATTATCACCAAAGGAATTATTAGTCTTTTGGTTCGTGTTTTGTCTGGACAGACTACAGAAGCCATTATAAACACGGAGCTGTCTTTCGTTAATCAAATAGGTTTGAAAGAGCATCTTTCACCAACTAGATCGAACGGACTGGTAAGCATGATTAAGCAAATGAAATTGTACGCTTTGGCGTTTAAAACCCAACAAAACGGTTAATTATGGCGCTTTCTTTAGACGAGAAAAAACAGATTGAGGAACGAGTTATTGATATAATTCGCACGGTTTACGATCCAGAAATTCCTGTAGATATTTATGAGCTTGGGTTGATTTACGAAGTAAAAGTTAATGATGATGCGCATGCAGATGTGTTGATGACATTAACATCGCCAAGTTGCCCTGTAGCCGAAAGTATGCCTCAGGA
>JBMYXX010000172.1:0-6634 GCA_049608805.1 Flavobacteriales bacterium
CGGTGGTTAACCGCTCCTTTAAATATGAGTGAAACAGGAGAAAAACCTCTATGCGGATGTGGGCCAACACCAGCTTCTTTTTCTTTTTGTCCGCCTGGCATTACACTAGCCCAATGATGTATAAGTAAGAACGGGTCTATCTGCTCAACACCATTTACTGGTAACGATTGGTCTAAGATTATTCCGCCCATGTTTACTTTTTGAGCAGGAATTATTTTGTGGATTGAACGTGTCATGATTTAAAATTAATGTTTAAACATTGATTTAACAAATCATTGGAGATTAGGTTCAATTTATCTGAAAGTGAATGTGATCATCGTGTCTAACCGCATGACAGCCGTGAAATCTAATTTTATCGAAGCCAGATAAATTCCATCGGTTTTTTAAATGCGGTTCAATAAATATTTTCTGGACTATAACATCTTGGTGCAATATCTTAATCAGTGCCCTTGTCGATTTTGGATCCATATTAAACTCGGTAGGAAACCAAGTGAAGTACTTAAGGAAACCATATTGATAAGCCCCCTTTTCTAGGCAATTAGCTGCTGCATCAAACTCCTGTTGTTTGGCTGGCACGAAAGAACCATAACCAAAGTGGGTAGGAAGATCATTTACGATTTTCCCCTTGGAATCAGTATAGATAAAACCTAAATCTAGCTTCTTACCATCCGAATGGCTCCAATGCGGTAAAAGCGGGAAACCATCTATGAAGGGGAAGTTTGCATCCAAGTAGATGATTTCCGCATTCGGAATTGTTTCGCGTAGCTGTTCGCCTGTTCTAAAAGTCAATTCGTAAAGAGCAGGTTTCACGTAATGTCGATTAAGCAAACAGGTTATTACTGATGCAGGTTTAATTCCGTTGCGCTTCGTGATTGGTAGGTTAACTCTCCCAAAATGAGGTGCAATTAGTGGTACGATTAGAAGTGATGAGATTAGATAGAGAATGGGGAACCCAAGAAACCGCAGAGTGTAGGACTGATTGAATTTATGTTTGAAAGCAATGGATGTCGCTTTCCAAAACAGGTAAACCAGACCACCGATTTGGGTAAGTATGGTCAGCACAACGAAAATGCCAACGCCCAAAAATATTTTAGCTAATGCTTTCAACTCGAATGGTCGTAAATGATTTTCCACTCATCGCCAAAGCGTTGCCAGATGAGCGTGAATAGTCCGTTGGGTTCATCTGATTCACGAACGAGTTTCCATTTTCCCGTAACGAGATAGTTCTCAGTTCCAAGTGGTTCAACATTTAGAATGTCGAATTCTAATTTGCCCATTGCAGCTTTATCTGGGTACGATTTCTTGTAGTTATCCAGCGTAGCTTGCCAACCGTAGTTGATACCCGATTTACCAATAAACCGCAGAGAGTCTGATTTCCAATAGCCTTTCATAAAGCAATCAATATCGCCAGCATTCCAGCAATCTTGCTGCTCTGCTAATACCGTTCTGATTTTTTCTTCGGCTTTCATATCTGGTCTTATGGGATTGTTACAAGCAAGCAATAGGGTGGCAGTAACTACGGTTAGAATCGATTTCATGGGATAAAAATAAGCCCGCAACTCAAATGAGCGCGGGCTTAATAATTTGACTTTAAGAAAGACTTACTTCGCCTTCTTCATTTCCTTTCTCTCATTGCGCATTTTCTCACGCTCGGCATGTTTTTTCTCCATATTCTCATTGAAAGCTTTACGCTGTTCAGGTGATAAAACAGACATTGCTCTAATATGAGAAGCTGTCTTGGCTTTGTCAATTTCAGCTTTCAGCTTGTGCATTTCGTCAATAAGAGAATTAATATCCTCCATGTTTGGCTCCTCTGACCTTTTAGCGGCACCTAACTTTTTATGAACCATACGAAGCTGATCGTGTTGCTCCTTCATGCTTTCGCGGCTGGTTTTTTTAATCTTTTGCATCTGGGTTTTTTGCTCCTCTTTGAGGTCAGGGATGCTGGCATATAAATCGGCACGTTTGCGATGCTTTGCTGGGGTGGCCTGTGCTCTTCCTTTAGTGCATTCTGCTGCTACATCGTGTTTTACGTGTTCTTGCGCGAAACTTGTTCCGGCTAAAAGGGCAACGATTCCGATTGTTGACATTAACTTTTTCATTCTTTCAGTTTTAGAGTTGAGTCTTTAAGACGATGTGGGTTCTTAAAGGTTTAATTTGAGTTAGTTTTTATTTCCGATTCAATACGAATCAAATCTAAGAAAGTTGAATTTGGCAGGAATGGCATTCCAACTTCAGCGTATTCTTTTTTCAATCCATCCACAAAAAACATTTCAATTTCTCCTTTGTTTTTGGCCTTAATTTTTCCGCGAGGGGTACAGTTGAAATAGTCTTTAACCAGCTCGTACGTTGAGCCGCTGATGTTCACTTTCATGATGTCACCACTACTTTCCATTCTGGCAGCGGTGTTAACGGCATCTCCCCAAATATCAAAGGCAAATTTGTTTTTGCCAACCACTCCAGAAATTACGCTGCCCGTGTGTATTCCGCACCTAAGCTGCCAAGGCTTTTGCCCGTTTTTGGTCTTTTCTTCGTTTAAAGCTTGCAGCTGATGTACCATTTCTAAACCAGCAGCAGTTACAGCTAATGGGTTGGTTTTGTTTTTTGTTGGGATACCTCCGGCAGCCATGTACGCATCGCCAATGGTTTTAATTTTTTCAATACTGTACTTGTCCATTATTTCGTCAAACATTCTAAAATGCTCGTCTAAAGAACGCACCAGTTCTTCATGAGAAATACCTTCTGTTATGTTGGTGAACCCAACAAAATCTGTGAAAAGCACAGAAACTCTTTCGTAATATCTAACAGAAGCATAGCCTGTAGATTTCAACTCTTCGGCTGTTTCTGAAGGAAGAATGTTGAGCAGCAAGGCATCTGATCTGTCTTTCTCGTGCCGTAGTTCAACGGTACGTTCATCTACTTTTTTCTGCAGCCTCTCTTTATCTTTTAAAAGGCGTTGCTGATTCAGTTTTACAATTCCCCAGATTAGTAAAATACCAAGTAATGTTGCTAGCGTAATAAACCACCAAGTTTGCCAAATGGGAGGAAGCACGGTAAAGGCGAATGTTGTCGGATTCTTGTTCCAAACCCCATCATTATTAACTGAACGGACTTCGAAAACGTACTTGTTGGCTGGTAGATTTGGGAGCGGGATAGTTTGTCCATCTTCCATAAATGACCATTGATCACTGTAGCCGGCTAACCTCCACTCGTACCTAACTTTATCTGGTGCCCTGAGGTCAATTCCGTTGTAGTTTATGTTTATGCTGTTTGATGCATAAGGCAATTTTAGATTTATCGGAAGGTCAAAATAGCCGCTGACGCCTTCCGTAAATTCAGACTCTTCCCAAACGGTTTCTCCAGAACCCAATTTTACGCTTGTAATGTGAAGCAGGTTTTCTACAAGCTGCTTTCTTCTGGCTTTGGGAGAGTAAACTGTAGCGCCACGGATGGTGCCAAACCATAGGTTGCCGTTGTTGTCAAGACAAGAAGCATTTTCATTGGTTTCTGTGCCAATAAAACCTTCCGACATGCCGTAATGCTTCACCTCAAGAACTTCAGATTGGTTGTTCAGTAAAATCAAATCAACTCCAGAGGCTGTACCTGCCCAAAGGTTGTCATCGGCATCAAAAACTAGTTGATGAATGTCTGAAGATGAGAGACCGTTTTCAATTCCGAATTGCACAAAATCTTCTGGAGCAAACGAGGCATTTACTACATGATATTTGAACAAACCGGCTCCCTCAGTGGCAATCCACATAAAGCCATTCTTATCTTCTTTTAATGCCGAAACATCTTTTAAAGTGCTTGGTAGGTTTGGCGTAATAAATTCACCTCCATTATACACTACAAACTGAGAGCTCAAATAGGAAATCCATACACGGCCTTTTCCATCCTGAACAATGCTTGAAACCTCACTTTCGTTGATGTTTGCGTTGCTGTGGTATTGGTTAAATTGAAATCCGTTTTCGGTTTTCTCATAGCGCGTTGCGCCTTGGTCGCTACCAATCCAGAGGTGGCCACCGGGTTCAAAATGAATGGCTGTTACGTTTTCTTCAAGTAAAAGATTGTCGGTTTTAAGGCGAGTTATTTTCTTCTTGTTTTTAACGAAAATGCCTTGGTCTGAGCCAAACCAAATTTCATTGTTTGGAGCGCCAACAATTACGTTTATGCTTCGGTCCTTAAAAGTTGAACCCAGCGGATTCTGTTCAATTTTCCAGGTATTGTCTGGCTGTGGTTTTAGTTCGGTAATTCCTTCTAAGGTTCCAAGCCAAATGTCTCCATCATGGTTACTAAACACAGACAAAACCTGATTGCTGCTAACACCATCTTGCTCTGTAAAATGGACAAATTCTTCGCCAGAATAGCGGCATATTCCGCCAAAGTAAGTTCCAAACCACAGGTTGCCACTACGGTCTGAGGTTATGTATCTAATGCGGTCGTTACTTAGTCCGTTGGCTTCGGTAAACGAGACAAAATTCTTACCGTCAAAACGCGTTACGCCAGCTTGCGTTCCAAACCACATTCCGCCTTGTTCATCTTGCGTTATGCCTCTAATTCTGTCATGTTGTAAGCCGTCTTCTACAGAGTAAGAAACAAAGCCATCGTCAGTTTTTTTATTCACTCCGCTTTGCGTTCCAACCCAAAGGTTTTGCAGCTTGTCTTCATACAAGACTAAAACTCGCTTGTGCGAAAGGCCTTCTGTTTCCGTAATGCAGCTCCAAGTTTCGCTATCGGTAGAACATAAACCTTCATCAGTTCCAAACCACAGCGTTCCCTGAGAATCGCGCATGGCGGCCCTTACTCTATCACTTTGAATTGTGCCTTTCTCTTTGTCAAAAACGGATACAACCAAAGAGTCAGATTCAAAGTGCAATCGGTTAATTCCGCCTCCAAAAGTTCCAATCCAAATATCTCCGTCTAAACCTTGCGTAATGCTTCTTACATATTCGTTAGAAAGGCCATCTGCTTTCGTGTATGATGTAAAGTCTGTACCATCAAACTTTCCTAATCCATGACCGTTGGTGCCAAACCAAATGTTTCCATCAGCATCTTCAAAAAGTGAGCGAATTGTATTGTCAGGCAGGCCGTTTCCAACCGTATAGGTTACAAACTCTCTACCGTCAAAACGTGCCAATCCGCCACCTTCGGTACCAATCCAAAGAAAGCCACGGCTGTCTTCCAATAAGCAATAAACACCGCTGCGCGGAAGACCTTCTTCAATAGAAAACCTTTTAAAATTGTATTGCTGCGCAGATGCTTGTGCAAATGCAAGTAGTAAACCAAAAACGAGTAGGAGAATATTCCGCAACATAAGGTGTGGTAAAAATAGAAATCCCGTTTACGGTAAGGTTGTTAATTGCATGAGTTTTTGTTCTTGGGAAATTAACATGTTGGTGTTGAATACAGTCTTGAGGGCTAATCTATCTACCCAATTGCGCGGGTAACTTTGAGTTCAAACAAACTCAATTCCAATGAACTCGTATTTCGGCAAATTGCTATTCATTTCTGTGTGTGCTGTGCTTTTAACGTCTTGCGTTGCGGAGCGCAGATTTAACGATGAGGTTAGCGCCCGCGCCAAAGCTGAGGCTGAGCGAGCTCAAATGAAGTCTGAGAACATCGACCTAAAGGCAAGCATGGCTGATATGGAAGATGCGATGAAGGATTACGACCGACAGCTTTCTCACCTGAGAAAAGACACGGCAGTTATGTCAACCTCGCTGATGAGAATGACTACCAACTATGATAAACTGAACGATACGTACGAACGGTTATTGGAGCAAATGGGTAAGCTGCGAGAGGGCAATGCTTCGGACACAAAACGGCTTACCCGTGAGTTGCAAGATGCTAGGAGTTCTATTCAGGAAAGAGAGGATGAACTGCATAAGTTGGAGCTTGCGCTGGCTAAGAAAGAGGGAAACGTTGACAATATGACCCGCGAGTTAGATAGGGCCAGGAAGGAACTTGAAGACAAGAGAATTCAGCTCATGGCTCGTTCTAAGCGAATTAGCGATTTAGAGTCTGTGCTGGCGCGAAAAGACAGTGCGGTTTTGGCGCTGAAAAACAACATTGCCAATGCATTGCTTGGCTTTGCAGACCAAGGTTTAACGGTTGAGCAAAAGAACGGGAAGGTTTATGTTTCGTTGGAGGAACAACTGCTCTTTAAATCTGGTAGTTGGGTGGTAGATGCCAAAGGAAAAGACGCTTTGGTGAAGCTCGGAAAGGTGCTACAAACCCAATCTGACGTTGGTATTTTGGTGGAGGGACATACTGATGATGTTCCTTATGGTGGTAACGGAAATGTGAAAGACAATTGGGACCTTTCTGTTAAACGAGCAACTTCTATTGTAAAGCTTTTGATGGAGAATAGCGAGATAAATCCAACCCAGTTAACTGCTGCTGGCCGCTCGGAATACTTGCCTTTAGATCCTGCTGATAGCAAGGAGGCGAAAGCCAAAAACCGAAGAACAGAGATTATTATCACCCCAAAATTGAACGAGTTGTTTAAGATTTTAGGACAGAATTAAGCCAGCTTACTTCTTCTCAATTTGGTCTAGCCAATCATTAATTGGCTTTTTCATTACATAACCAATACTGGCGTCAGAGGCCAAAGAGTCTAAGCCAGTTGGTGGGT
>JBMYXX010000173.1:0-6621 GCA_049608805.1 Flavobacteriales bacterium
CTGGCAAGCCAAGCACTTTTCCTAATTCACGCTTTACCGATTTATCCTTAAAAGTAGAGTAGGAGCCCTGTAAGGCGGCTTTGGGATATCGTTCAAAAATGTAGCGCGTTACATCCTGGCGGTCGGTCCACGAAAAGTCAATATCAAAATCGGGCGGGTTCTTACGCGATGGGTTGATAAACCGCTCGAAGTATAAGTCAAGCTCAATTGGATCTACATCCGTAATGCCGATTATGTAGGCCACCATGCTGTTGGCTCCGCTACCTCGGCCAATATGGAAATAGCCTTGCCGCTTGGCATAATTAACAATGTCGTGATTGATGAGGAAGTAGCTGAAAAACTTCTTTTGCTCAATGACATCCAGTTCCTTTTGCAATCGCTCTAAAACGGTTCGGTTAGCACTTGGATAGCGGTATTTCAGATTGTCTTTGCAGAGTTGTTCCAGTCGTTCCTTATCCTCTTGAAACGAGCCTAAGAAATGATGTTGATTATTCGAAACAGCATAATTCCCGAACTCAAAATTGACGTTACAATCCTGCAACAATCGTTCGGTATTCCCCAGAATATGTGGGAATTCGGCAAACGCTTCGCGAAGCATATCACAACTCCAAAACGTGTCTTTTTCGGTTGTCTGTTGGTCGGGAGATAATTTGCTGAGGAGACAATTCTGGTCTATAGAACGAAGCAACCGATGCGTATTGAAATCATGCTTGTTTCGGAATGACATCGGTTGTAATACAACCAGTTTTTCTTTCTCCGTTATCCACGGAGAAAACCTCAAACGCATCAGTTCGGTTGGAGCAACGCCTACAAACTCGTTCTCTTTCAGCCTCCGTTTTGGCGCATTAGAAAATGGATAAATGATGTAAACGTTTGAGAAACTTGGGGCTTCATCAAGAACCTCTTCGCCATGCATTAACTGCTGAGAAAGATGTTTGTTGATCTCTCTAAAACCATCATTGTTTCGCGCCAGCGCAACATATTTGGTTTGTGCTTTTACCTTGAAATCGATGCCAACCACAGGATGTACATCAAACTCACGAGATTGCCGCAAAAACTCCAAGCAAGCGGCCGAACTGTTTACATCAGTTAACGCCACAGATTGCGCACCCGCCCGTACGGCAATTTCCAGCAATTGCTTTGGGCTTACTGTTCCGTAATGGAAGCTGTAATGTGTGTGGCAGTTTGATAGCACTTCGTGCAGGTATTAGGTAGTGAGTAGCCGTTATTACGAGTGAGATTGCTTCGCTTTGCTCGCAATGACGAGAGTCCATTTTATGTTATCAAATTAATTACGCGCGTCTATGCGCAGGAATAACAGGCGGCTGACCGTTAAATGGATTGCTTCTGCCAATTCCTTTTGAACCCATTGATACCGCACGTTTTACGGCATCTTGTCCGTAACGATTGCGCATGGCGTCCATTGCTTGGTAAAGTTTGATGAGCTCTTCGCTGTCCTCAAACAAATTGATTTGGTAACCACCTCCAACCAAGTGACTAAACCGAACTCCGACTAACCTTATAAGCACTCTTCGGTCGTAAAGTTGGTCAAAGAGTTCTTCTACGGTTTTAAGTATGGCGTGGTCGGTACTGGTATATGGAATCCTACGCTGTTTGCTGTGCGTTTGAAAATCGGAATATCGAATTTTTACGCTGATGCAAGCCGTGAGTTTGTCACCATTTCGTAGCTGATAAGCTAAGTTTTCGGCCATGGCTTTGATAATGCTTTTCAACTTCACCATATCGGTTGTATCGCGCTCAAAAGTGCGTTCAATAGAAATGGATTTACGTTCGTGAAACGGAATAACAGGCGTGTTGTCTATAGCGTGTGTTTTCTTCCAAAGTGAGATACCAGGTTTGCCCATTACTCGCTCCATCAACTCCATTGGCATTTCCTGTACGGTCTTCACTTTTTCTACGCCCATACTGCGTAATAGACGATAAGTTTGATTGCCCACCTGCGGGATTTTTTTGATAGAAAGCGGTGCTAGAAATGGCATTTCTGCATCCTTCGGTATTTCCTTGTGGTTGTTTGGTTTGGCTTCTCCCGTGCCCACTTTAGCCACGGTTTTACTGGTAGAAAGCGCAAAGGAAATGGGCAAATGTGTTTCTTTCATAATGCGCTCACGCAATTCTCTAGCCCATTTGTAACAGCCAAAAAAACGGTCCATTCCTGTAGCATCAATGTAGAATTCATCAATGCTCGATTTTTCAAACAGAGGCGATTCCTCTTTGATGATTTCGGTTACTAAGTCAGATTGCTTGCTGTAAATACTGCTGTTGCCGCGTATCACAATGGCTTCTGGACAAAGTTGTCTGGCCATTTTCATCGGCATAGCAGAATGGATGCCGAATGTCCGTGCTTCGTAACTGCACGAAGCCACCACTCCACGGTCGGTAACGCCACCAACCAAAACAGGCTTACCATTGAGCTTCGGTTCTAGCAATCGCTCGCAGGAAATGAAGAATGTGTCAAGGTCGATATGTACAATAGATTTCAATTTGAGGCAATAGGTGTTAGGCGTTAGGTTTTAGCGAGTGAATAGTGAATAGCAACCAGTTCGTCATTGCGAGTGAAACGAAGCAATCTCCTCGAAAATATTGCCGTGTTCGTTCCGCACTCTTAATGACGATTGTATGCTCTAACTGCTTCATTACCTCACAACTTTAAACCGCCACTTCGTAATCTATTTGAGGTGTTGATTATTTCGACATTAATTAGTTTATAATTTAGACGAATGCTATTTTAGTATCCTAATTTTGAGACGTGTTTTTATCAACAAATCTGAAATTTCTTAGAAAGCGAAAAAGTGTTTCGCAAACCGATTTGGCCAAGACTTTGGAGCTAAGTCGCACAACGCTAATCGGTTACGAGAAAGGTGTGCAACCGCCATTCGCCAAGTTAATTCGCATAGCGGAGCATTTCAAAGTCAGTTTAGATGCTTTGGTGCGTTACGATTTGACCAAGCTTTCCGCTTTTCAGCTTTCTGAAATAGAACGCGGAATGGATGTGGACATTACCGGACAGAAACTCCGCGTGCTTACCACAACTACAGATAGCGCTGGAAACGAGAACATAGAAATGGTGGCGACCAAGGCGCAGGCTGGTTATGCTAATGGTTATGGAGATCCTGAGTTTGTGGAGAAACTACCCAAGTTTCAATTGCCGTTTCTATCTAAGAATAAGAGCTACCGATGTTTTCAAATAAAGGGGGATAGCATGTTGCCGATACCCGAAAATGCTTGGGTAACGGGCTCGTACATTCAAGATTGGAACGATATTAAAAACGGAACACCTTGCATTATCATCACCAAAGATGATGGCGTGGTTTTTAAACTTGTTTACAATAATCTAAAGGCTGAAAAAAGCTTTCAGTTGGTGTCAACCAATCGCGTTTTTCAGCCTTATTCTATTAAAGCAGAAGAGGTACTTGAAATCTGGAAATTCGAAACGTGGAATAGTTTTGAGGTGAGTTAATCAGTACGCTTTATACAACGGCAATTGAATTTCGAATCTGAACGAAGATTCTTTTCATATTTGTTTATGCTCACAGTTCCAGGTTCCATCAATTCATGTACAGCTTTTTCGCCTGATTGTCTTACCATTTTTTTGTAAATATTCCAGTCAGAAAGGGATTCGTTAAAAACAACCAGAGTTGTACGGTTTGTTGTCCAATGAATTCCTATAAATGGACCAAATGCAAACCCAGAGAATGGTTTGTCTAAATCGGTAGAATACGAACCCCCAGTTGTGGCATTAAACCCGCTTCTACTAGAGGTTAAATATGTGTATTGGCTATAAGTATCATTCCTTTTACTAATTAACTCTTCAAGGTCCGCCTCGCTTGGTAGTTTCCATCCCTCAGGACACGCCTTTTTAGAAGCCTTTCTGTTATAAAGTCTTCCATATCTCGAGCAATTCTCGGAGAAATTATCATAACAAGCGGAGCCCTCTGTTTCGTACCGCATGTTTTCTGTCATCCAAGTTTGGTCACCAATCTGTACCACGCCATATACATTCCCATCTCTTGGGTCAGTAAAATCTTCCAATCGAAAACCTTTGTCTCGTTTGGCATGGATTTCAGCAAGTTTTTGCTTGATATAAGGGTTTTTAGGTTGATATTCTAACGATTTATTGTAATTCTCTTTTGCGTCTCTCCATAAGTATTTTACAAAGTAATTGTCACCCCACGTTTGGTATTTTTTTGCAAGAACCGGATAGAGCTTGTCAACATCATTTAACCAGCGTTGCGCGCTGGTGTCTCCAGGAACGAGCTTAAGTGCTTGTTGGAACTTATCCCTAGCCTCGTCAAGATTTTCCTCCAAAACGGCAATTTTGCCATCTAACATGTGTAAGGTTCTCATTTTATTGTTCCAAGTAATTTGCGTTTTTCGTTGCATTTTGGAGGCGTAAGCATCATTGGGCTTTATTTTAAGTGCAGTTTTGAAACTTTCAATGGCTGCAGGGAGCTCTCCCTTTTGAACTTGACTGTTTCCTTTTTCTATGTATTGGCTGAACAATGCTTCTTTCTGTTCCAGTTTTTTTTGTTCTGCTTCTTCTTTCTCTTTTAATTTATCATTGACCTGCACAAGAAATGGTGCTATCTGTTTCTGCAGTTGATCAGATGGATTATACGTGTAAAATGCATCAAGTGCTTTTTTAGCTTTTGGATAATCATTGTTCTGAAAATGCGTTTTCACCAAGAGTGATTCAATACTGGCATTGCTGTTTCCTAGTAGTTGCTTGCTTTCTTCTAGCAATTCAACTGCTTTAGCATAATTCTCGGCATTGAGCATGGTTTCTGCCTGAAAATAATACGCCTTGGCCTGTTGTTTTGCGTCTTGCGCATTAGCTCCTAAATGTGCTAGCAGTATTATAGTTATTAGCAAGATTTGTTTCATTGCATTTTCGTTTTTCCAAGGTTTCGTTTACCACTCTTCCACAATGCCACCACTGGAGATTATTCGTTGTCTAGCTTCTTTAATTTCTCCTCTTAGATATTCAATACAACGGTCGTCTTGTCTTTTTCTGTATGCTCTTCGCTCTTCAGAATCATCACCTGAAAGTAGCTGAAGTTGAGACCCGATTTGTGTTTTAATCACCTCATAAGGAGGTATGATGTAATTCCCAGTAACATCTACCACACCTCTCTGGAAGTAAATTAAACTTCCATAGTAAGAACTCGACTCGCAGTCGATAGATTCCTGATTGACAATGCTTGAAATCGTAGCTAAACCATTTTCGAATTTTAGAATACCCTCATACCTGAACGGGATTAAGACCTGATCAGTAACTGTATCTATTACACCATACTTGCCATTTCTTCTTTCAATGAAAGCGTTGGATTTTTGAGATGGATTGTTCGTAGATGAGCTGCTCCATTCATCGTTGGTGTTTGAATCTCCGATTGCCCATTCTGAAGAGTTTGTGTCAGAGTTGTCGGCTTCATCTGAGTTCCCATTTTGATTTGTGGTAGTTGCCCACTCCGACTCCTCTGTATTGTCGTCAGAAAAGCTATTGCTCTGATTTTCTTCTGTAGCCCATTCGCTGTTTGACTCTTTTCGGTCAGCATTTTTTTTGCCTTTTGTTGATTGGTGTTTTCTTCTCCTTTGAAGTTCTTCCCAAATGAACTCTATAGATTGTGGCCATTCAATATCAAACAACCAAGTACTAACTACTTCTATGGTCTCTCCAGAGATAAAAGCCTGTTTCATTTCTTCAGTTTTATCTGGTGTAGGTGATTGCTCGTTCAATCCGAAAAAATGCTCCCAGCTATAGCTTGATGGGACTGAAAAATTGGCTACTTCGCCAGCTCTTTTAACAACCATATCGTTGGAAGAAACGATGTGTTCAAAAGAATGGGAGCAGTTTCCAGAATTTGAGCAGCCAATTTTAACATGAAATGAGATTTTGAAGGATGGTCTTAAGTCCATATACCGTTGGAGAAGGTCAGGATATTCATGAAGCACATCTTCTAGATACTCACCTCGGTAAGCATGACGGCCTCTTTCCCAATAGAATTTGTAGTCTTCAATGGGTTCTCCCATGAGTGATTGCCACATCACGCTCACTTTCGGGTTGGTTAATCCGCTTTCTATTAATTCGGGTATATAATCAGATTTGAATTTGTAAACGCCATTTTCATCTTTCGTTACCGATTGAGAGAACGATGCGTAAGTAAACGCATGAATAAAGAGGGTCAGAAAAAAAATGTGTTTAAAAGGCAATGGCTGTTTTCTGATTTGCAAAGTATGGGATATGAAACATTGATACAAACTGAGTTTGGTCACCAAGTATTGGTTTATGAAGAAGCACCTTTACTCCATGAACCCGAATACTAAAAAGCACCTTTTTATATGGCTTATTGCCTCGCTCACCCTTGGTTTAGCGCCATTTGTTCCAGAACCACATATTGTAGGTAAGATTCGTTGGGTAGCTGGTGGTGCCAATGGAATGACCGGAATGGATTGGTTTGACCTAGTGTTTCACGGGTTCCCGTGGTTGTTTTTGGCTTTCTTCGTTGGAAAGGCCGTACGGGAAATGCTGAGCAACAAAAAAGCCGCTCATTGAGCGGCTTTTCCTATTCGTTTAGTCTGGTTTATTCCCAGATAATTCTGTCA
>JBMYXX010000174.1:0-6574 GCA_049608805.1 Flavobacteriales bacterium
ATTCAGGCAACCTAATGCTTTCGGCTCTTGGTATTGCAGACCTTACGGGCATAGAAGCGTTTCCCAACGTGCAAACTCTCTCCATTAGAAATAATCAATTGACAAATATTGATGTGAGTCAAAACACAGCAATGATTGCCCTGTATTGCGACAACAATCAACTAACAAGTCTTTCAGTTACAGCAAACATCAACCTAACTGAGCTTGATGCTGCCAACAACCAGATTGGAAGCCTCGATGTTTCTTCAAATTTGGCGCTGGTTAATCTATACGTAAACGATAACTCGCTAACCTATCTTGATGCTAGCGCGAATGGAAGTGTTAGAAGGTTTAGAGCTGGAGACAACTCACTTACCTACTTAAACATTGCCAATGGAAACAATTCAAATTTTGTTGTGTTTGAAGCCTCGGGCAATCCAGCTTTAACATGTATTCAGGTAGACAGTGAAACGTATAGTAATACTAACTGGACCGATATTGATGGAACAGCAAGTTACAGTACCAACTGCCCTGCTTGTGTTGTTAATATTCCTGATGCGACCGTTAAGTCTCTTCTAGTTGGAAATGCATCTATCAACACAAATAGCAACAGCGAGATAGAATGTACCGAAGCGGCTGCCTTTACAGGGCAACTGGATCTTTTTGGTTTTCCTGCCATCGTAGATCTCACAGGAATTGAAGCGTTCACTTCCATTACACGCCTACGTTGCGACAACAACTCATTAACAAGTTTAGACCTAAGTCAAAACACTGCTCTCACTTGGTTAATCTGTTCTGGAAACTCCTTAACAGAGCTTGATTTATCCAACAACTTGAGTTTAGAACAAGTACGTTGCAACAGTAACTTACTCTCTAATTTTGACTTGAGCGTACACAGTAATTTTACCTATTTGGAGTGCAACAACAACCCTATTTCAACCTTAAATGTTGCTAACGGGAACAATGCCAACATCTCCTATTTTTCTGCGACAAACAACCCAAACCTTATGTGTATTCAAGTAGATAACGCAACCGCTTCAGCAGGATCCCCTTTTTGGCACGAAGACGCCACAGCAAGCTACAGCGAGAATTGCCAAACTGTTGGCATTAGCGAAGCAACAACTGAGACTTTCTCTGTTTACCCCAACCCAGCAGTAAACACGTTAACAATTGCAAATTCAGGCACAGCCATTGCAAACATTACGCTTATTAATGTAACTGGTAAAACGGTTAAAACCGTTGCGGCCAACACAACCACTATTGACGTGAGCAACCTTACCTCTGGCGTTTACTTCTTGCAAGTACAAACTGAAGACAAATTGATGAACACACGGTTTATAAAGCAGTAAGCAATTCGCCTAACCTTCGAACAAATTTTAAGGCTGTTTGAAATACGATTTTCAAACAGCCTTTTTTCATTCATACCATAGGGTCGGAGCATTCATCGAATACTCAATTCCCCCTTAGCAAAGCAATTAAATACTATACTCACGCCCAATATATTTTAGAACAGTGGATACCATTAAGGCCATAATAATTGATGACGAGAAACGGGCAAGAAGTGTTCTTAATGCACTTTTAGAACGTAATTGCCCAAACGTATCTGTTGTAGATTCTTGTGCCGATTTACTAACTGGAGTTGCTTCAATAAAAGAGCATCAGCCAGATGTGGTTTTTCTAGACATTCAAATGCCAAACCACTATGGCTACGAAATAGTCAACCACTTTGAAGAGATTGATTTTGAAATAATCTTTGTTACCGCTTACGATTCTTACGCCATTAAAGCGTTTGAAATGAGCGCACTAGATTACATAGTAAAACCTATTGAAAGAACTCGTTTAGTCTCCTCTATTGCTAAGCTATCTGGCAAACTATCTTCTCAAAACAAACTTGATGAATACCGCGTATTTATTGAGAACATTAAGAGCAACAAAGGCCAGAAGATCATTATTCCTGAGCTAGGTAACAGACGCATTGTAGAGTTAAAGAACATTAACGCCATACAGGCAGAAGGCGCTTACACTCACGTTCATCTACTAAACGAACCAAAAATTGTATTAGGCAAAAACCTAAAGTATTTCGAAGGTTTACTGTCCGACAACGATACTTTTTTCAGAACCCATAGAAGTTGGTTGGTTAACCTAGGCCATGTAAAAAGCTTAAAAAAAACCGACCTAACCATTACCATGAAAAACGATATCATTGCCAAAATATCGAAAGGTAAAATAGATGCATTTCAACTTTCTTTCTGATACTATTTAGTGCCCAAGTATTTAAGATACATAGGGTTTATACAGGTTAGCATATTTCTTTTAGTGCTGGTTAATACTAATGCAAAGGCACAGGTTCCAACTCACTTTTACATTGGACAAGAGGAACTGGCTAACATTGACATTTATACAATTCTTAAAACCAAAAAGAACGAACTGTTTATTGGCACAAACCAAGGTCTGTTCATTTATGGGTACGATAAGTTTCAATCCATCCCTCGCAATTCTAACCAAAAGGGAAACTCCTTTTTTAGTCTAGTTGAAAACAAGAAAGGCGAAGTCTTCTGTTGCAATCTAAACGGTCAGATTTTTCAGATAGACCAAAGATCTTGCAGCTTATACACTACCATACCACAAGAACATGTTGGTGTTAACTCGTTAATTGCTCTCAACAATAGTGACGATTTGTTCTTTTCATCCAAAGGAATCCTTTATGTAAACAAAGGCGCTTATGAGGTTATTTACGGAAGAACAATGGGGCATGCTCAAAACATTTCTTCAACTACTTTAAAAAAGGGTTTTTCATCTGTGTTTAATAATTCTAATGATGAGATAGTCCATTTTAATAAAAATGGGTACCATATTGAAAAGATGCAATCGTTTATCAAGGAACCTCTGCGCCAGCGGTACGGCTATCCTATTAAGCTAAACAACCAAGTAATTGGGTTTGATAGAAGCACATTTTTCGGAATAAACAGACCCATACATTCTGAGTTTAACGAACTAAGCCAACTCAATATATTGGGGAAGAACGAAGCCCTGCTATCTAGTTCTAAAAAAGGCTTATACAAGGTTTACCTAGACGATGACACTGTTAAAATAAAGTCTAAACTCTTTCCTAAAACCTTTATTTCTAACGTCTTTATCGATGAAAACAAAAACATGTTTCTCGGCACTTTTGGCAAAGGAGTAATCATTGTTCCGCATTCAGAAATGGACCATTACCAAACTGAAAACGAAGAAAATGCCATCCGTTCTATACTTGTAAAAGGAGACAATCTGTTTTATTCAGATTTAAGTAACGGCATCATCCGCGAAAACCTAGAAACGGATGATTACGAGTTAATCGACAACTCAAACACATTAAAGGATACCAAACTATTTTACGCATCCACAGGCGGTAAACATTCAGCAAAAGAAGCTTACCCTAACCTGCTATATGCGCTTAGTCTCAGCCATAGATTTAGTAAAGTTCGATCCGGAATTGGGATTATTAAGGATTTAAAACAAAACGGCAACGAACTAATAATAGCTACTTCTAGAGGAGTAGTAAAAATTAACTCCAATAAAAACGACCCTGAATATTGGTCTAAGAGCGGTTATTTCTTCAGATTTAAGCATCTGAACCAACGCTGTCAGCATGTAGATTTTGTTCCTGCCACCAAATCTATTTACGTAGCAACATCAACAGGGCTCATGAAACTGGACTCCACCAGTCAAATTCGGCCTATTTATTACAAGAATGAAAAAATTCAATGCAACGATATTGAATACCATGATGGACAAATATGGGTAGCTACACAGGAAGACGGAATTTTGGTTATTGATAACGATTCTGTTGTAAGAACCATTGGCATTAATGAAGGCTTGGTTCCTGGCAACATTAGAAAAATTGCTTTTACGGATTCCCTTGCCTTTCTAATTGTTAACGCGCAATTACAATACATAGACTTACATGAAAATAAAGTTCACCAGTTTGTTGGGAGAGAGATTATAAACGGTGTAACCGATATTTATCTGGATCGTCAGAAGCTTTTCATGGTAATTAACAATAGTCAGGTAAACTCGTTAGACATAGATAAGCTATCATCAAATAACCACGAACTAGAGTTTGCGCTAGACTCAATTCTTGTAAACGACATTCTTGTGTCAGACACGGCACTCACGTTAACCCAAGATGAAAATCATCTTCGTTTCTTTTTCAAAATACAAAACCTTGAGGTTAAGAACCTTGCAACCATTAACTATCGTTTAAAAGGAATTGATGATGCATGGATAAAAACAGCGGGAACCGAATTTTTGGTGGAGTACAAATCGTTGTCTCCCGGTAAGTATAGGTTCGAAATTTATGCCTCTTATGGCATTAATAAAACACCAATAATTGTGCGCTCCTTCACTATTAAACCTCCGTTTTGGAAAAGTGGCTGGTTTATGCTTTCTGCCTCTCTCTGCATCCTTTTAAGCACATCATTAATAGCGCATTACAGAATTCAAAGCATTAGGAAAAGAAACAAAACCGAACTAGAAAAACAGGCTTTGAAAACAGATCTCCTAGAGGCTGAACTAAGGACGTTACGGTCTCAAATGAATCCACATTTTATCTTCAATACGCTAAACTCTATTCAAGATTTAGTTCTGAGTCAGGATACCGATGCTTCATACGATTACATAGTGCTCTTTGCCAAATTGGTACGAAACACGCTTAATTACTCAAACAAAGAGTTTATTCCTATTCAGAATGAGGTTGAGTTTTTAGACATATACCTCAAACTAGAAAAACTACGCTTTGGCGATCAACTTCGGTATAATTTAAACTCAAACAATTTAGAGGATGAAGAGATTAAAATTCCATCGCTAATTGTACAACCATTTATAGAAAATGCTTTGCTGCATGGCTTACTACACAAAGAGGGGCAAAAAGAGTTAACCGTATCGTTTACGCTTACCAACAACCTCAAATGTGTTATTACAGACAATGGAATTGGTAGAGAGAACGCAGCTCAAATAAGTAATCGGCATAATTCAGAGCACACCTCCTTTGCAATGAATGCCATTAAAAAAAGATTGGAAATTTTAAAAGTGCAATACGGTGAAGAAATCGGCTACACCATTAGCGATTTACATCCAGACAAAAAGAACCCAGGCACTAGAGTTGAGGTGGTAATTCCATTTCAATCGGTATAGGTTGTCTATTTTGAGCAACGAGAGTGCTTCTCTCTCTGCTCCTCTTTCATATCCAAATAAAGCTGTTCTACCTTTTCTCTGGCCCAAGGTGTTCTTCGCAAAAACTTAAGACTAGACTTAAATGATGGGTTTTGGTTAAAGCACCGAATGTTTATGTAGTAACCCATTTCTTCCCAACCATAATGGATAACCAGCGCTTCTAGCATATCTATCAGCTTTACGCCATGCAACGGGTTATTGGGCTGTTGTTCTTTAGGGGTATCCATTTATGCTTAATTCAAGAGGCTGATTCGTACTTTTTTCTTCTTCAATCGGCTATTGTTTAGCTGCTTAATAAGCTGAGTAGCCTTTCGACTTGGAACAGACACAAATGCGCAGTCCGACTTTAACTCAATCACACCCAATTCATCATTGTTCAGGTTGCCTTGTTTAAAAAACAATCCTGCAATGTCGCCTTTGGATATTTTGTCCTTCCGCCCACCAGAAATGTAAAGCGTTTCGCAGTCTTTGGTTAGCTTTTGTTTGCTTGGCTCCAACGCAACCATCTCTACCCCTTTTATAAATACTGGCAAGTCTTCTCGCTCCCACTTAAGAACGTAAGCGCTGCCCTCGGTATTCATTCGTGCAGTTCTTCCGTTTCTGTGCACAAACTCATCCGGCCTTGGTGGCAGCTGGTAGTGAATAATAAAATCTAATGCTGGAACGTCAATTCCTCTTGCCGCCAAATCTGTGGCTATCAACAATCTGTGAGTCCCATTTCTGAATTTAACAAGTGCCCGTTCTCTATCAATTTGTTCTAAACCACCATAAAAACATGCGTGGTCAATGCGGCTATTGTACAAGTGGTTGCTAATCCGTTCTATGCTATCCTTATAGTTGCAGAACACAATGCCACTTTTTGGCCCAATATGTTTTAACAAATCCACTAGAGTTTCCAGTTTATCCTCGTAAGGAGAAACAACAAGTTTCAATTGTAACTGTGGCTTGGTGTCTTTTAAAAAGTTGAGGTGCTTAGCGTCCTTAATTCCAACAAAACTTGGAATTTTTACCTTTTGCGTGGCCGAGGTTAAAACCTTCTTTTCTAGGTTCGGTAAGGCTACAACAATTTCCTTCATTTCGTTTGAGAAACCAGTCTCTAACGATTTGTCATACTCGTCTAACACCAGTGTTTTGATGTAACGAGTAGAGACATTCTTTCTTCTAATATGGTCAGCCACTCTCCCAGGAGTGCCAATTAAAATGGCTGGCGGTTGCTTTAGCTCAAGCTTATCTTTTGAACCAGACCTTCCGCCATAAACGGCATTGGCTTTGTAACCACTTCCCATCTCTCTAACCACTTGTTCTATTTGAATGGCTAGTTCCCTGGAAGGAACAAGAACAAGTAACTGCACCTCTTCCAGTTCTGAATCTAATGCTGCGA
>JBMYXX010000175.1:0-6551 GCA_049608805.1 Flavobacteriales bacterium
CTCAGCTTACTTTCTTTGTAGAAAATGCGCATTTCAAGCACGTCCATTCTTGCTGGTAAGCCAGCCCCTATATCTATCCAATCAGATGCATCAGCATCCCAATAAAAAACGGATGTATTTGTGCCGATGTAAACTACTTCCGAACCTCCCTGAACAATTACTTCGCGAAGCTGATGACCAGAAAGCGTAGGCGTGTACATGTCTTCCCAAGAAGCTCCGCCATCCGTAGTTTTAAAAACTGTGCTGCTGTTAACCTCAATTCCCCAAACTACATCGTCATTAGCGGGGTCAACTGAGATTTCCATTTTTCCAGAATTACCTGGGTCAACTGGCGACATGGTCCAGCTATCTCCTCCATCAACGGAATAATGCATTCTTGCAGAACCATTGGTTCTAATCACCGTGTAAAGCCGTTCCGGGTTTTGCCTACAAACTTCAATCTCGTAAACAACCGAGTTTACTCCCCAGTTATCTAGCGCTTCGAAAATTGCACCTTCGTTTGTCGATTTATAAATCTTGTTTTCCTTTCCCAAATACATGTGTCCAGCATATCGCGGGTCAAACTCCACTTCGCTAGACTCGCTGGTCCAATAACCTTCGGTCGGATAAAGCCCCATGTTTCCTGTGTTCACCTTTGGGTCGGCAAAATTCTCTGGCAGATAATGGTCGGTAATATCCGAGAAATAGACTTTTCGTTCTAAAAGTGGATTCACATATCCAGTTGGTGATTCTGCCCCACCAAGTCTTAAATGGTCTCCTTCGGGATAGTTTTCGAAGTAACCTGTGTTACCGTTATGATAACGGCCGCCAACCATAATGTCTTGGTTCCATCCTTGGTTGTATCCCCAAAAAGTTGAGTTATAAATCCCGTATTTCCGTGATTCATGCGTTGCTAAATCGTCTGAGGAATAATTGATTCCGCCATCAGTAGTTACCCAAATATCGTTACCAACCGTTACTATATCTTGTACGTCTGGATGAATCCATCCAATGCTATTCGGCCCTACTGAATAACCTCCAATCCGTTCAAAGTTTGCGCCTCCATCTGTACTCAGGTTAAGTGACAAACATCCAACCCAAATTCTGCTAGCATCAGATTGCGAAACACCAACCGCAAAATTGTAAAAGCCTTGATGAAACCCAGTTCCATCAGGATTGATACTCGCTAAGTTTGGTTGATTGGTTGCATCGTACGGACCTCCGTCTTGCCCAGAAGGGTTTGTCCAGTTTGCACCAGCGTTCACACTTTTATAAACCGAAATCCAGCCATTATCATTGGCCTTACTCGCGCCTAAAAGAGCAACATAAACTTGGTCTGGAGCAGCAGCTGAAAGTCCAATTTTCGCTCCAATATCTTCGGCCTCATTTACTACCTCGGGGTTGTACCATCCATTGGTTTGAATCGTAAACGAATCTCCACCATCAACGGACTTATAGAATTCGCATTTGTTAGCCGAATCATTCGTTTTAAGCAAGTAAACTATGCTAGAATTTGTTGGGTGAAACTTTACATCCCAGCACGATTCTGAATAAATTGGCGTGAAATTATTTCCGCCATCAGTAGATTTCCAAACACCATCTCCTCCACAAATAAGAACTGTATTTGGGTTTGTTGGATGAACCTCAATCTCATAAATACTACCACTTACAGAATTTACATCAGCCCAGCTTGTTCCGCCATTTGTTGTTCTATACAGCGAGCCGTTTGCTACAAAGTAAATTGTGCTGCAATCGCTAGGTGCAATTCTAACAGCGGTTGGCGTAGAAACAGGTAAACCTTCTGTAACGGCCAACCAGGTTAACCCTTTGTCTGTTGACTTAAACAAGTCCCCACCTTCAATTCCTGCAACCACAACATTTGGGTCATTTTTGCAGGCATCCATGCAATACGCATTACTTTGCCAAGAAACTGGAAAACCACCTTCGTTACCTAAGTTGTAAGTTTCCATTGGACCAATCGGCTCCCAAATTGAGCCTCCGCCTCTAGCTGTTCTTCGGCTTTCCCAATATTCTTCGGTTCTAATTTGGCCTCGCTCGTCAGCCGATCTTCCTACTTGGGTTATCCAATGCTGGAAATTTCTTTCATGTATGTCCTTTTGATAAGGGTTATTCTTAAAAAACTCAACCCTCAAATCCTCAACCTCATAAAGGTTTGCTCCATCAGCATACATCGTCTGCGCCCATCTTGGTGCATCACTTAAATCTTTGGGTACATATTTAAATTGTGCAGACACGTGAATTGCCAGCAACAGTAAGCTGAACGTAAAAATCGAATTCTTCATATTGCCAAATCTAGTTTGAAGTGTTGATTGTTGATGTCGCGAAGACTATACTAAATGGTTTAGTTAACTACTTTCAGCCATCGAAAACTCATACACAAAAAGAGAACAATGGTTACAAGCTCAGTTACGTACAAAAATGGACTAACAACGGAGGCCGTTCACCAGAAAAGTGGGACACAAATAATTACGGACGCACCAACCGACAACAATGGCTTGGGAAGGTCTTTCTCACCAACAGATTTACTAGCAACTTCTTTAGCAAGTTGCATGCTCACAATTATGGGAATTAGAGCAAATGAATCTAGTCTAGATATTGATGGAACAACAGCTAGCGTGACCAAAATAATGGGTTCGAACCCGCGATGTGTAGCGGAAGTTCAAATAGAAATTGAAGTAAAGGATAGAGATCTGACTGACGTTCAAAAGTCAGTCTTGGAAAAAGCAGCGCAAACTTGTCCGGTTGCACTAAGCCTAAGCAATTCGCTTAAGCAAACAGTTTCTTTTAGTTACAAAAAGTAGCTAATTAGCTTCTTACACCCTGCTCAACAGGAGTTTCGGCTTTACCGTACGCTGGGCAGCTTTCTGTAGTTCTGCAAGAAGAGAGGAACAACGCAGAAATGGCGAGAACAGCAAATAAGATGGATGACTTTTTCAAAACGTGATTGGTTTATTTGTGACTGTGACTTTTAAAACGAGATACCCAGCAAATTGTTGTTATCTAGGGGCGCAAAGGTATCGATTTCATTGAGTTACGGGGTTTGACTAAAAAGGTTTGGCATTAGTTTTCAACATCAATTATTGAAAATCACACATAGTTTACATGGATAAAGTGAAACCCGAAATTGAACAAAGCTGGAAAGAGCTTTTGTCGGCCGAATTCCAGTCTAGTTACTTTTCAACATTGAAGGAATTTCTGCACGAAGAGAGACTTGCTCAATCCATTTATCCACCAGAAAGCGAAATTTTCAATGCCTTTAATCTAACCCCAGTTAATCAGGTTAAGGTGGTAATTCTTGGCCAAGACCCTTACCATGGACCAAACCAAGCGCATGGGTTATGCTTTTCTGTAAACGATGGAATCAAATTTCCACCATCGCTTAGGAACATTTTTAAAGAATTAGCCACCGATATTGGAATGGGGAACCCAACTTCTGGAAACCTCACAAAATGGGCAAGCCAGGGAGTTTTGTTGCTCAACGCAACCTTAACCGTAAGAAAAAGTAATGCCGGCTCGCATCAGAAAAAAGGTTGGGAACAGTTTACCGATGCAGCCATTGAGAAGCTTTCAAACGAACGCGAGAATCTTGTCTTTATACTCTGGGGAAAGTATGCTCAGAATAAGGAAACACTGGTTAATCCTGAAAATGGCCATCTTGTTTTAAAGGCGCCTCACCCCTCTCCTTTTTCTGCGCATAAAGGTTTTTTAGGATGTAAGCACTTTTCAAAAACCAATGCTTTTCTTTCAGAAAAAGGAATCAGTCCAATTGATTGGAACCTAAACGAACAATGATCAGTACGTTTTACGTTAAGCACTTGTGAACCTCCGTTCTCTCATACCAACCATAGCCATACTAATGCTTGTAGCATCGGTTACCAATGGGCAAAACCGAGTTCGGTTAATTATCAATCAGGTTGATGATGCGACAACCCTCAAAAAGGTGAACCGCATTGGCAAACTAAAGGAAACGTATCCTGACTCTGGCAGCACAGTTCAAGCAATGCAAGAACTGGTTGTGGCATTACAAAGCATGGGATATGCTGAGGCCGGAATTGACAAACAGGTTTGGAAATCGGATACGGCAATTGCCAATCTATACACGGGACAGCGCTATAAAATTGGAAACATTCATCCAGGAAATGTTTCTGAAAGTGTTCTTAAGAAAGTGGGCTACAAAGCGAAGAATCAGACAGACGCTAGTCTTAGCTCCCTCTACCTGACTTCCCTAAAAAAGCGCCTACTTCGTTTTTACGAAAACCGAGGCTACCCATTTGCAGAAGTCAAATTAGATAGCTTTCAACTCATAGAAAACAAACTATCGGTTCGGTTAAACCTCGCCAAAAACGAGCAGTTTAAAGTTGACAGCATCATTGTAAAAGGAAATGGCAGAATCAAGTCTCGTTACCTTCAAAACTATCTCGGCATAAAGGAGAACAGCTTGTATAATGAGAGTAAGGTGAGGCCAATTTCTACCCGTTTAAAAGAGATTGCTTTTGTAAACGAAACGCAGCCGCCAGAAGTAACTTTTGGAGAGAAGGGAGATGCCAAATTATACGTTTATGTAGATAAGAAACGTGCAAGTCAGTTTGATGGAATTCTTGGTGTTTTACCAAGCAGCGAAAAACCAGGAAAGGTTCTGGTTACTGGCGAATTGAGCATTAAACTGTTGAGCGCATTTAGACGCGGGGAACTCATTGATTTATCATGGAGAAAAATTCAGGCGAGAACGCAGAACCTGAACGTTCATCTCGCCTACCCTTTTTTGTTTAACACTGGTTTTGGTTTAGACGGAACGTTTGAACTTTACAAAAGAGACACGCTTTATTTGAACTTACGTGGAGTGGTTGGCGTGCAATATCACCTAATTGGCAACGACCACATTAAGGTTTTTGCAGACATTAGAAATACCAATGTTTTAGCCACTTCAACGCTTGTTTCTACAAGCACACTAAACCCTGACAATGTAGATTCTCGAACACAACTTTACGGCTTTGGCTACAAAATGCAGCGGTTAGATTATCGCTTAAATCCGAGAAAAGGATTTGAGGTTTATGCCGAAGCAAGCGCAGGAAATAAGAAGATAATTCCTGATGGATCAGTTGAAGAAACAAGGTATGATGGATTGAAAATAAATTCCTTTCAGCTCAATGCGGTTTTGAAAGCTTCTTACTTCATTCCAATACCAAACAGAAGCACCATTAGAATTGCCGTTAATGGTGGATATATGAGAAGCGAAAATCTCTTTGAAAGCGAGGCTTTTAGAATTGGTGGTTTGAAAACGCTGCGAGGATTTGATGAGGAAGCAATTTATGCCACCATGTTCGGTATCGGTACAATTGAATACCGTTTTCTACTCGACCCAAACAGTTATCTCTTCGCCTTTTTTGATGGTGCCTACTATGAAAATAGGGCAACCAACAAACGCATTACCGACCGCCCGTTTGGCTTTGGCTTAGGCATTTCCTTCTTCACTAAAATTGGTGTTTTCTCCCTCAATTATGCCTTAGGAAAGCAGTTTGATAATCCAATCGATTTCCGAGCAGGGAAGATTCACTTTGGGGTTGTGAGTTATTTTTGAGCTCTGAAATCTAACTCTATTCTATAGTGGAATTGATCAAGTTTTTGCACACCGCTAAACTCGAACCGTTTCATTCCAATTTGAATGTTTGTGGTGACTTCATAACCTAACAAGTCATCGTCTTCAATGAAATGTCTCAACCCCTTTACATCTCCTATTCTGTAAGCTTCCAAGATTTTCGCATGATGCGTTCTAAAAACAACCTGTATCTCTTCAGGGGACTTCTCGGAATCAACCTCAATCAAGAAAAAACCGACTGAGTTACCTCGCCAACCCCTTGGTACTTCACCCTGAAATTGATGTGTTGCAGCATTAGAATCGAATACGCTATATCCTACTAGGATAGGTTCGGGAAACACGGTAGTATCGGTCATTCCATAAACAAGGACCAGCACTTCGTCATCCTTGGTGGAAAACCTGCTTACATCTTCGGACAAATTCAAAGCCTCAACGTTCACAATCACTGAATCCTTTGCTTCTAGTTTTTCAGGATAAGTTATCTGGTTATGAAGCGTTGGCTTGCAGCCACACCAAAACCCAAAGGCAAGCAGTCCGAATAACAACAGGTATTTCTGCATCTTATGAATTCAAAATTAGTTAATCCATTAGCGGCTAGTCAACGCGTTTCCCTAACTTCATCGCCCAATGGAATTTGCATTTTTACTTGTTGGAATTATAGCTGGTGCCGCGGTAGGTTTTCTTTTTGGAAAACGCGGCTCTAAAACTTCTTCAAATGACGAAGAATTGGCTGAACTTAAGGTGGCGAACGCAATTCTAGCAGAAGGCGAAAGACGTCTTACCGAAGAACGAAACAACCTTAAATCGGAACTAAAAAACACTCAAGATGAGTTGTTTGACTCTAATGGAAGATTAGAGAAATCGATTGAGAAATTCCGAAACCAAGAAACAAGATTATCTGAACAAAAGCAGGAGTTTGAGGAGTTAAACAAACGTTTCAATACCGAATTTGAAA
>JBMYXX010000176.1:0-6539 GCA_049608805.1 Flavobacteriales bacterium
AGTAAACGTTCTTATATGGTCAAGTTTGAGGTTCTGCGCCTGCACTGAAACACAGCTCAACAAGAAAATAAACAGACCTATAATTCGCACCATTTTACCCACTAACATTTACTAGGTAGTCATTTTATTACAAGGCCACAAATATGCTTGCTTAGTTGTCTTTACCAATACAATTCCTGTTGCAGTTGCTGTAAAGCTGGTTTCTTCAAAAAAATTCCAGAAATGTTTGACGCCACAGCATTATCCGCACATTTGCGCTCATGTCTAGAGGTATTGCGTTTATGCTGATAAGTACCATTGCGTTTTCGCTTATGCAGCTGTGCGTCAAGTTTTTAGGCCATTTACCTACGCACGAGTTAATACTCTTTAGAAGTGCAATCTCTCTTATTCTTAGCCTCGGATACCTCATCCCTAAAAAGATTAACCCTTTAGGGAACAACCGAAAGTTCTTGCTTTTGAGAGGAATCTTTGGAGTTACAGCCCTCAGTTTGTTCTTCATCACGCTTCAAAACATACCATTGGCAAGTGCCGTAACCATACAGTACCTCTCTCCTATTTTCACTGCAATAATTGCCATCTTTTTACTGGGCGAAAAGATGAAACGCGCACAGTGGCTCTTTTTTGTCGTAGCGTTTATAGGTGTAGCTATGCTGAAAGGTTTTGACGAACGTGTTTCTGTTTTCTACTTGGTATTGGGGCTGCTATCTGCGTTTTTTGCTGGTGCGGCCTACAACTGTATTAGAATGGTAAAAGACACCGACCATCCTTTGGTTGTGGTGCTATATTTTCCGTTGGTAGCCACACCAATTATGCTGGTACTAAGCTTTTTTAACTGGGTAACGCCTATTGGCTGGGATTGGGCACTTATTCTGCTACTTGGGGTTTTCACCCAAATTGGCCAGGTGTTTATGACTAAAGCCTTGCAGGCCGAAAAAGCAAATATTGTTGCCAGCCTTAAATACCTTGGCTCCGTTTACGCACTACTGTTTGGTTATTTCATATTTGACGAAACCTACAGCCTTGTTAGCGTTGCCGGAATAGTTCTCATTTTGCTTGGCGTTTTACTTAACGTAGGACTGAAAAACTGGAGCAATAAAAAAGCTCCGACTTCCTAATGGAAACCGGAGCTTAGAACAAGCGTTTATGTTAAACGCTTAGTTCAAAATCATCTTTTTGGTAACAGTATTGTTGTCATAAGAAAGGCTGTAGAAATAGATTCCTGCACCGTGTTTTTGGCCTTCAAACAAAATGTTGTTTTTCCCAATTCTAGGGGTAACATTTTCTGAATAAACAAGCGTTCCTAAAACGTTGAATACTTCAAATGTTACCTCTTCCACGCTTTCGGAAAGGTTGAAACTTACTGTTGTATTTCCGCTAAACGGATTTGGGTAATTGGTAACTCCAGAAACAGGCAAATTAGTTTCGCTAACACCTACACCACTTGGGCGAACATCCAAAGCCAAGCGCTCTAGTTTAATTCCGTTGGTGGTAAAGTTTGGATCGCCAAAGGCATCAAGCAAAAAGCCCATCTCGGTTAACCAAACGTCAAATCCTGTAATTCCGCCAATAGCCAATGGGTCAAAACTTGCTGCTCTGGCATCAATAAAAACGGTTAGAGGATAAATTCCATCATTGTTTGGCCCGCCACCAATGGCAGCTGTCCAATCTGCAGCGCTACCTGAAATGGTAACGCAACCTGTGGTGGTTTCAAATCCAGTTGCAGTATCTCCAGGGTTAATCCAATAACCAAACGGATTGGTTACTTCGTCAAACGTAGTATCGAATGCAGCATCGGTTGTATAAGTAAGCCCTTCTGGCAAACCACCAATTGAATCTAGTCTAAAGAAATCTAGAAAAACGGTTATATCAACTTCTGGCTCTCCAGGTGTTAATTCAATAGACAAAACTGTGTCGGCCAACGTTTGCACGCTAAACTCAACTTGATAATCCTCGCAATCGTTGCAAGCAAAAATTGGGTCTAACACCTCAGGAGCAAGTTCTAATGCTGTGCCACCAAATTCGGTACCAGGAACACATTGCGCAAACACCGTTGTAACGGCAAATGGGGCTAATAATAAGAGTAGCGTTTTCTTCATAATTAAGAGTTTTTCTTTCGGCCACGAAACTAAACTTTCTTGAAAAAATCACTCTTGACTTTTGCAAAATGGAGCTAAGGAAATGAAACACCAATAAATCTCTGATGAGACTAAACCCAGTTCTACCCAGATTTACTTGATTTGGTAAGCTGCCATTTTTTCTTTGAACTCATCAATGGCATCTGGGATGTGCCTAGCAACTTCAAAAAAGGCCGCTAGCTTTTCTTCGTCAATCTGATTTACAATGGCTTTTTCTAGCCTAAACACAGCTCGTAATGCTACTTCTCGCTTTTCTTTACCAAGGTCTGTTAAACAGACAAATGCCATTCTCTTGTCAACCGCATCTCGCTTTCGAAAAATAAACCCCTTCTCCTCCATCGACTTAAGAATTCGACTTAAGCTATTAGGCTCCATACCCAATCTGGGTGCAATTTTGGTTACAGGTGTGCCTTCATCTTCATTAATTGCCAACAACACAAAAGCCATGCTCACCGTGGTGCCGTGCTCCAAAGCCATCTCATTGTAAAGCTTGGAAATTTGAAACCACGAGCTTCGCAAGTTGTAAATGACCATTTGGTCCGCTATCCCCAGAAATTCATCCATTCGCTAAATATAATCTAGAATTGAAATTCAACGATTGATTTTATTGCTTTAGGATGTTCTGCGAATGCAACAACTCCGATTTGTTGTTTTCTAGCCTCAAAAAGTAATTTCCTGCGGGAAGGTTTTCTATGTCAACCATTGCCGGAAAGCTTAGATTTTGTTCTTGTTTGACCTCTTTACCCAAAGCGTCTATCAAGTTAAAATTGGCCGTTCTAACATCAGAATCTGAGGTAATTGAAAGCCTATTTGTTACCGGATTAGGATAAATATTGAAGCTACCAATCTTAGTGTCTGAAACACCAACATTGCCAGAAAGTGGAACTGCCATGGTTGCAGTAGTAGCAAATGCCCATTTGCTCATTTGTTCAAAATAGGTTGTGTCGAAATGCTCAACCAAATCGGTTGTTGTATGGTAATGAGGGTTTCCATCATTATCAAAATCTTCAATTAACAGAATTGCGCTAAAACCGTGGTTCCAAAAAGAAGCGTGATCGCTGTAAGTGGCGCCTGGGCTGTTGGTCTCAATTTGCAAATCAATATTGTAGGTAGAAATCATGTTTGCCGCAACCGTTCCGAGCGTAAGCGAATTGGCAATATCTCGAACATGAACTCTAGCCAGCTTATCGCCATCACCATCCCAAGCAACAGCATCAACATTAATAACCGCTACCAAGGAATCTTCATTGGTTTCTGCCTGTGTAGCGTAGTAGTTGGAACCAACCAAACCATATTCTTCCTCGTCCCACGCAGCATAAACAATGGTGTAAGCAAAATTGTATTGAGACAGAACACGAGCCGCCTCAATTACAGCAGCAGTTCCACTTCCATCATCATCTGCCGCAGGCGATGCCGTTCCGTTAGAAGGCATCGAGTCGTAATGACCGCAGATTACCACTTTCTTGTTCGGAAAAATAAGGCCAGGCTGAATTGCAATTACGTTTTCTCCCGTTGCGCTATAATCCTGAACCTCAGTAGTTAACCCAAAATCTTGAAACTTTTGTTCAATGTAATCTGCCGCTACAGCATTCCCTGGAAAGTTTCTGTTACGCGAAAGAATTGTCTCCGAAGTCCCGTTCACATCAACAGGAAACTCGCCAGAAATGGCACTTGCGTAATAGATTAAAGAGTCAATGCTCAAATCATCCAGCATGTTTTCTATCTGCGGATCTTGCGCAATGCAGTTAAAAGATAGGATGGTTAAAAGGAGCGTAATCGTTTTTTTCATCTCAATAATTTGTCGAAAGATACTAGTCTGCCTTTCAAACTGGCATTGGTCATTTGGCTGTTATCAGAAACATTTAACTTGCCACCATGATTAAGAAAGCCGTTTTATTTCTCTGCTTCTACAGCAGCATTTTCATGTTTTGGGGTTGTCCATACTCATCTACAGTTCTATTAGGAGAACCTATTGAACTTGTAAAGCCAGAGTTAATTGGCAAATGGGTTGTTGTTGATGAACTTTCTGACGAAAACCCTTCATACTATTTGGTAAGTGAAATTGATACTGTACGATATGCAGTTTCGCATTATCAATACAGCAAAGAAAACTCGGATTACACCGTTGACGACTACCAATTTCACACCACGCAAATGGGCGACATTATGTTCTTAAACATGATGATAGATGGCAATAAAGACTACACTTTCTACCGCCTAGACCTAAAGCGCGGAGAAGCAACTCTTTTTGAGGTTACCGATAATATTGATGAGAAATTTGAATCTTCAGAAAAGATGAAAGCGTTTTTTATGAAGAACAAAAACAGTAGCTTCTTCTATAACCGAGATGAGGTTCTTTTACTTAAGAAGTAGCCAACCCTATCTCGCTCTTAGCGCACCTACAATATCTTTTGGCTGAGTTCTAAGCCTATAATTGGTGGTTAAATCGGCAAAAATCACCTTACCATCTTCATCTAAAACAAAAGTTGTTGGCTTAGGAACATCTGTTTCATAGCCTAAAGCCTGAAACCCGGTTGGCAAACCATTTTCGTGCAAAATGCCAAGAGCTTTGGCCGCTTTATTGTCAACATCAACCAAAAAATCGTAGTCCATTCCAACGCGTTTTGCGTGGTTCTTACTTTTTTGATGAGACTGCGGACTTATTAGGGTAATCCGAACTCCAAGTTCTTTAAAATCGTTCTCAAAATCTTCTAATTCTTTTACCTGAGCAGTACAAATTGGACACCAGTTACCACGGTAAAAAATCACCAGTCGCTTCTGCCCTTTCCAATCTTCAGAAGTCAAAGCGTTACCATCGTAATCCTCTAACCGAATTTTTGGCAAGCGTTTCCCCTCTTTAATCTTCTCCTTGGTTCTATCTCCCAAATCAGAATACCAAGCCACATAAGCAGCCCAACCCGCCAAAGCAATCATTCCAAGAATTGGTGCCATAGAGGCCATTTCTTGAGAATACCCTTGGTAAATGGTGTACATAACAGTTCCGAAAATGCTAAATGTAAATCCACCTAAACCGGGCGAAGTTCTTGGAACTCTTACCAGATAAAGTCTAGCAAAATAGAAGGCAATTGTTACTGAGGCTACTGTAACTCCTAGCCACAGACTTCGATTTTGTCCAATAAATAACAAGTAAACTCCTATTGCAGATACAACAACCGCATAGGTTACAAATGTGCTTAGGAATACAGATTTAAGTCGATTTTCAAGGATAGAACTCATGGCCGCAAAAGTAAGCTTAACCTCTACTCGGTTTTGAGTAATTCATTCACTTTGTCGGGGTAATTGCTGATAATTCCATCAACTTCTAAATCAATCATTCTCTGAATATCGGCTGGGTCATTAACCGTCCAAACATGAACCTTTTTATCTAATGCATGAATTTTATCAACCAACTTCATCTTTGCTGAAGAAAGACTAATGCCAAATCCCTCCACATAATCATACTCAGATAAACTGACTGCGTGAAGTTTGAAGTCGAGCAACAATCCGCCAGAATACGAAACGAACAGCTTCTGAAGCCGAATTGACGGATGGTTCTTGTGTAAACGTTCCAGCACTTTATCATTAAAACTGTGAACCAACGCCCACTTTTCTGCCTTGTACTTCTTGATGAGTGCAGCCACATTATCTTCAATTCCAGGGTAGGTTTTGTCTCCAGCCTTAATTTCAATCACAAACTCTGTGGTTCCGTCTAATAGTTTAAACACCTGCTCTAGCGTTGGGATAAGTTCGTTCGGAAATTCATTCTCAAACTTCGCATTCGCTCTTACTTCTTTCAGCTCCGAGAAGGTCATTTTCCCAACCTTTCCTTTGGCATTTGTAGTTCGATTCAGGGTTTTATCGTGCAAGAGAACCACCACTCCATCCGAGGTTTGTTGCACATCAATTTCTATTCTATCCACGCCAATCTCTAACGCTTTCTTAACAGCCGAAACTGTGTTTTCTGGAGCATAGCCAGACGCACCTCGGTGTGCCGTTACCTGTATATCCTGTGCCATCGTTGTAGCTGAAATGAGAAGAATTGCAAGCAGTAATCGCATTGGGCTAAGTTAACAGTACCTACCACAGCAGCTCTAAATCTTGGCATGCATAATCAACAACTTTCATACTTTCGCCACAACTTAGAAAGCCCCTCTCACCAACATGCTTTTCAGCAGCCTGCTGTTCCTTTTCGCCTTTTTGCCAACCGTATTGGTTTTCAATATGTTGGCAACCAAACATTTGAGAAATGGACTGTTAATTTTCTTCAGTTTATTCTTTTACGCTTGGGGTGGTGTTACCGATTCGCTCATCCTTATGGGCTCAATTCTACTTAATCACCTCATTGGTACACGCATTCTAAGCCAAACCGGCACAGCCAAAAAACGTTGGTTGCAAGCAGGAATT
>JBMYXX010000177.1:0-6492 GCA_049608805.1 Flavobacteriales bacterium
GCCCACCAAAAACTCGCTTGGCACGAACTTCTGATAAATGGAGACGAAGACTTATATCGCAACCAAATTGACAAGGTAGGTTCTGTTGGAAGTACGATGCTTGACGAAGACAAGTCTGCCCAAAAAGAAGCTGAGTCTGGCCAAATCCCGAATGCTGATTTACTAAAAGCAAGAATTCAGTTTGATGGTGGCTTCTACAATGAAGCTTTGACAACGCTTATCCAAGCAGAAACCTCATCATCTAGTCAAGAAGAAAGTTTGGAGTTCACGTATCGTTTGGCACGTATTCATGACAAGCTAGGCAACCAAAAAGACGCCATTTCTTACTACGAAATGACAATTAATAACGGTGCTGATAGCAAGAGATACTTTGCCGCAAATTCCTCCTTAATGCTGGGATTGCTTTATGAAAAAACCAGCGAAACAGACAAAGCGCGTACCGCATTTAAAGCCTGTTCTAGCTTCAATAATTCCGAATACAAAAACAGCATTCAACAAAAAGCTAAAGCAGGCATTCTGAGATTAGCCGATTAGAACCGGAATCCGAAAGTCATAATTACACTATTGTTTAGCGTAATCGCTCTAGCGGTTTCAGGAGCTCCTTGGTAAACCTCATAATCACTAACCGTTCTGTGAAGATTGTAGGTTAAATCGGTGAAGAATCTCTTAAGCCTATACCCTAACCCAAGTGAATACCTGGTGTTGTCAAAATTATACGCTCCCGTAAACGGGTCTCCGTTAATCCCAAAACCACCTCTAATGCTCAATCGCTTTATTCTCCACTCGGTACCAACTCTAATATTCCCAGCCCAATGCAGTTTGTTTTTCACATCAGTATTCTCAGCGTCAAACGAATAGTTTCTAGAATTTAGTCTCGCTAGAGAGTAGTTCACATACTCATACTCAGCAGAAAACAAACCAATCTTTCCAATTACAAAGGCCAAACTTCCGATGGTTCTAAACGGAGTTTGAAGACGGTAGTCAAAATTACCCTCGGCAGTAGCTAAAGTGTATTGAGCATTATCGAAATTAGAAGTAACCGTTGACGAAAACGACTCATCAATCTCGTAATACGTTGGCGTATGAATGGCCGCTCCAATCCTCAACCATTTTACCGGACGATACAACAACCCGAACTTAAAGTTGAAACCACTTCCTCTGGTTTTTAGATAATCTGTCTTAGTAAACGATGAGAAATCTGCGATTGAATCTTGCGTATCACTCTCAGTATAAACTCGCTCCAACTCATAGTTAATTCTAGGAATTCCCACGGTTGCTCCGATATAAAGTGTATTACCAAAGTTCCCTCCAAACGAGAGAGCAATTTCTCCCATAGAACCCTTGGTGGTTTCTGTAATTCTTTCGGTTTGTCCATAAAATGGAGCCGCATTATTGAAGTAAGAATTAGTTGAACCAGGCATGGTATCAAGCAGGAATGTTCCCCAACCCAAAAACGCGTTGGTAAACTCGGCCCCGGGGGCTAAGTCAGTTGAAATATCGGTGTATTCTACTCCAGCTGTGTTTAATTGACCAACCCAAGAATCAACCAAAGAACTTGCCGTATTCAGTCCAACAACTTCTGTTCTTCGCTGAAAGTTTGCCGTTCTGTTATAAGAGGCACCAATATGAAATGCTTTCCAGGCCCATTGTTTATCTGACCCATTTTTTCTCTTGAATCTGGCAACGAAACCTCCGTTTCCAATGTTCATATTCAGCTTATTATCTGAAGTATTTGAACCCAAATAAGTTGCTTCCGTACCCGCAGAAAGAATTGAAAAAGTGGCTGAACCTGTTGACTTATTAAAAACTCCTATCCCAGCTGGATTCACGCTCATGGACGACATATCTCCTCCAAGCGCACCGAAAGCTCCGCCCATTGCAGAGTACCGAGCTGTACCAAGAACATCAACCTGAGAATATCTCAACGCATCTATTTCGTTTTGCGCAAACACTTGGGAACCTAAAACAGTCCCAAGGAACAATAGTATTGCAGCCTTTTTCATGTCGTCCGTTTAAATTAAGGTCTTACTCCTTTTGATCGAGAGCCAGAACTTCTAGAACCCCCGCTTGATCTTGACGGAGCACTATACGACCTACTTGATGACCCTCTACTCGGGCTTACACTTCTAGATGGTTGTGAATTGCGAGATGGTTGAGTTCTAGCAGGCTGCGTTCTGGAAGGTTGTGTTCTTCTAGAAGGCGTTGAATAATTCCTGCTTGGCCTTGTTGCGTTTCTTGATGGCTGAGTTGCATTCCTATAAGGCTGTTGGTAGTTATTGCTTCTTGAGTTTGATGGTCGTGAATACTGACTTCCATTTCTTGAACCATTGTTAGATCTTGAAGGCTGGCTGTATGTATTTCGATTTGAATTTCCCCGGTTATAGCTGTTAGAATTTGGTCTAGTTTGCTGCATATCTCTATGCATATTTCTACGATTCTGGTTGCTACTAGAACGAGCATTTTGCTGTCTGCTATTTACCGAACTTCCGCTATTCCCACGTCTGTAGGTATTTGAGCGGTTTGAATTTTGAGAATTTGGTCGTGATGCTGATGACCTATCTCTACTTCTATCAACATTGCTTGGGTTATACCGAGATGGAACTTCCGCTTTTCTTTCTGTTGAAGAACGCTGGTATTGGTTATTTCTCCGCGTAGTTTGTGTTGCAGAAGAATTCTTAACAGATGATGAACGCGTTTCGGCAGCACGTCTGGTAGAAATCGAATTTTCGCTAGCACCTTTATCAGCAGCGCTTCTATCATTAAATCCATTCAAGCTACCTGTGTTAATGGCTTTGCCATCTTTAGTTCTAAGAAAGTTATCGCGGTTTGCGTGTGTCACTTTTCCTTCCCTAGCCGCTTTATTATATGCAGCAGCCATAGTTGTAGAGCGGTAACCCGAACCTAGACTGGTTAAAGAACCATTTCCTGAACCGCGATGTCCGTAATAGGTCCCGCTTCCAGAGTCGTAAGAATTGTAATATTGGTTAGTGTAACCGAGCTGATTACCGATGCGGTAGTCGTTATATCCGCACCAGCCATTGTTGTAATTACCCCAGTTGCTGTACCCGCCATAACATGCAGGTGTTCCGTAGGGACTGTACCATCCGCCATTCCATCCCCAATTATTATACGTAGAGCCCCAGCCCCAGTAAGACCATCGAGTTCCTAGGTTGTAGCTCCACCCATAACTTGGCCAGCAGCCAACATTAATACTCGTTCCCCAAAAGAAAGGGTCGTAAGTGTAGTAATACATGTTGGTGTACCAAGGGTCGTAGTATCCCCAAGAGTTATTTCTATGAAAACGTCTTATTCGGGATGCATAGGCAAAATCATCATTATCCTCCTCATAGTAATCGCCATAATAGTTGTTGGTTACGTTATTTCCATTCTCATCAACATATTGTTCAGAATATGGCTCGGCCGAATTTGTTTGTTGATCCGTACCTCCTTCTGGGTAATAATCATCAACGGTAGAATATCCATCTAAAGGTGCTTCGGTACTTTCAACTTCTTGCTCCACATCTGAAGTTTCGTAGATATCTCCATAAATACCATCATCATCTTGAGAAAAACCAGCGGAAGAAACTCCGAAAATGGCTATTGAAACAAGTAGAAATCTGAGGACTGAATAATTCATGATTTTGAAGCTTTACAAACGTTCATATTTAAACCAGCGAGCGAACCTTAATGTTTAATTTTGGGCAATCGCAAACTGCGTGATTATTAAACAAACATCATACCAAAATGGCGAAGGATTTTACATCCCGTGAAGAAGATTATTCAAAGTGGTACAACGAACTTGTTGTAAAAGCCGATTTAGCTGAAAACTCAGCTGTTAGAGGCTGCATGGTTATCAAACCTTACGGGTTTTCCATATGGGAAAGCATGCAACAGGAGCTAGATAAAATGTTCAAGGCAACTGGGCACTCTAACGCCTATTTTCCTCTTTTCATTCCTAAATCCTTTTTCTCTAAAGAAGCCAGTCATGTAGAAGGCTTTGCCAAAGAATGTGCCGTTGTTACCCATTACAGATTGAAAAATGGAGAAGATGGTGGCATTGAGGTTGATGAAAACGCAAAGCTTGAGGAAGAATTGATTGTTCGCCCAACCTCGGAAACAATTATCTGGAACACATATAAAAACTGGATTCAAAGTTACCGAGACCTTCCAATTTTGGTAAACCAATGGGCCAATGTTGTTCGTTGGGAAATGAGAACCAGATTATTCTTGAGAACAGCAGAATTCCTTTGGCAAGAAGGTCATACTGCCCACGCCACAGAGCAAGAAGCAATTGAAGAAGCAGAACAAATGATGAATGTGTATGCTGATTTTGCCGAGAATTTCTTGGCAATACCAGTTTGGAAAGGCACAAAATCTGCAAATGAGCGTTTTGCTGGCGCGATAGAAACCTATTGTATAGAAGCACTAATGCAAGACGGAAAAGCATTGCAAGCAGGCACTTCTCATTTCTTGGGTCAAAACTTTGCAAAAGCGTTTGATGTAAAATTTACCGGAAAAGACGGAAAGCAGGATTACGTTTGGGCTTCGTCTTGGGGTGTATCAACAAGATTAATGGGCGCATTAATTATGACCCATTCCGATGACAAAGGGCTTGTACTACCTCCAAACGTAGCACCATTTAAGGTTGTAATTGTTCCTATTTATAGAAAGGACGAAGAATACGAAGCTGTTTGCGCAAAGGCCAAAGAGATAAAAACTCAACTAGAAGCCAAAGGCATTACGGTAAAACTAGACGCAAGAGACACTCACAAGCCAGGATGGAAATTTGCTGAATATGAGTTTAAGGGAGTTCCTGTTAGAATTGGCCTCGGACCAAGAGACTTAGAAAATGGCACTTTGGAGGTAGCAAGGCGCGATAACTTGACAAAGGAATCCATTTCTCAGGATGACGTGGCTAGCTATGTAGAAGACTTACTAAGCGAAATTCAATCAAATCTTTACCAAAAGGCGATTGACCACCGTGCAGAAAAGACAACTCCGGTTGGTTCTTGGCAAGAGTTTAAGGAGGTTTTAGACACCAAAAGCGGTTTTATTTTAGCTCATTGGGACGGAACTTCTGAAACTGAACTAAAAATCAAGGAAGAAACTAAAGCAACTATTCGCTTAATTCCATTGGAAGACAAGTACAAAACTGCAGGAAAATGTGTTTACAGCGGAAAAGACTCCAACCAAATTGTGGTCTTTGCAAAGTCCTACTAAACAAATTTTCAAGAAATTTTTGTTTGGCGATTTTATCTAATAGAGAAAATTTTACATTTGCACTCCGTTAAACAAAACGGCCCGTTCGTCTAGGGGTTAGGACGCCAGGTTTTCATCCTGGTAGCAGGGGTTCGAATCCCCTACGGGCTACCATAGAGGAAGGATTGTCAAATTTGACTTTTCTTCCTTTTTTTATTCCCCCGAAACCCTTGCCATCACTACCAATCAGAGCAAGTACCTCGTTCAATTGCTCGGTTCGATATTTTTCATTCTCATAAACCAATTTACTTGGGAATATCGAACCCAGAATCTTGTGCTTTATTTCGACTGGTGAATTTTGATAATAATTTGGGAGGTTTGTTAAAAGTCCAAACCCGTACCTAACACTTTCCATGAACCCGCTATGCTCAAACTCAAGCGCTTGTTTTTCTTCATCTAAGAGTTTCTTCTTCTTTTCATATCTCTTCCTAGTCCTATCAAAAGTTGCTTGGTCAATTTCTTTCAAAACTCTTGCATCAACTATTCCATCAATCATTTCTTCTTTCTCTTCTATAGCCTTTTGTAATTCTTTAACCCTTTTCAGTCGCTCATCCGAATCCCGTTCAAAGACTTCTTCTAAGACCTGATAATACAGATTCAGAACCTCCTCTTTAAACTGAAATTGGTCGAGGTATTTGATGAAATTATCGTTTGCAGCATTTGCGGGAACACGCTCCTTGCACCCGTACTTTACCTGACAATGATAATAGGGGAATTTGTTTCCTCTGGACGTAGAGTAACTACCAGTCAAAGAATTGCCACATCGCGGACATTGCAAAAAACCTCTCAGCGGTAATCCTTCTTGTTTAGAATATTTTGGTTTACCACCTCTCATCCTACCGTTCAGAAAATCTTGAACCAACTGAAAAAGCTCTTCGCTTACTATTCCCTCATGCCGACCTTGTACTATTTCTTCAGGCTCATCTTGCCATTCAGGAATTTTCACCTTTCCAGCGTATACAGGGTTTCGAAGGTTGCGATGAAAAGGAGAGCTGGAAATTGTGCACCCTTGTTGATTAAGCTTTTTCCTTACTTCCTCTACGGTGTACATACCCGTGGATAGTTGCTCAAACGCCCAGCGCATATGCTTCGCGTGTTCATCGGGCTCAATCCACTTTTCTCTTCCATTCTGTCTATTAGCAAAGCCCAACGGAGGTTTATACATGTACCTCCCTTCATTCATGGCCTGTCTCATCCCTCTTCGAGTATTAAGAGAGCGTCTTTTATTCTCAA
>JBMYXX010000178.1:0-6422 GCA_049608805.1 Flavobacteriales bacterium
CGGAGATTTTGATGATTTGCTGCACATTACTGAAGCAACAGCTGCAGTGTTTCTAGAAACCATTCAGGGCGAAGCCGGAATACAAGTTCCGTCTTTTGAATATATGCAAGCCTTACGAGCCAGATGCACCCAAGTTGGTGCGTTATTAATCTTGGACGAGATTCAGTGCGGTTTCGGAAGGACAGGGAAAATGTTTGCGTTTGAACATTATGATATAGAACCAGACATTCTGTTGCTTGCCAAAGGTATGGGTGGTGGAATGCCAATAGGTGCGTTTGTGGCTTCAAACGCTTTGATGAAGGAGCTAAGTCAAGACCCTATACTTGGCCACATAACCACATTTGGCGGTCATCCTGTCTCTTGTGCAGCTGGCTCTGCCTGCCTATCTGTCATACAAGAAGAAGAACTTGTTTCTAAGGTTGAAGCCAAAGAAATGTTGTTCCGAAAACTGCTCAATCATCCTGAAATAAGGGAGATTCGTGGGAAAGGATTGATGTTAGCCGTACAACTTCGCGATAGCGAACAGCTTTTTCCTGCCATAGATAAGTGCATAGAAAATGGCATTGTTACAGATTGGTTTCTTTTTTGTGATAGCGCAATGCGCATCGCTCCGCCATTAACCATCACCGAATCGGAAATTGAGGAAGCTTGCCGAATTATAAACGAATCTATATCTCAATAAACATGAACAAATTTTTCAAAGGACTTGCCGCATCGTTAATCATTGCGGGATCAGCAATAAGCAGTTTTGCACAAGAAACCAACTCACTTCTATGGAAGATTAGCGGTAACGATTTGGCCAAACCATCTTACCTGTTTGGCACAATTCATATGCTACCTGCCGACAAGTATTTCTTTACGGATAAAATGCAAAGCGCATTGGATGCCAGCGATGTGCTTGCGCTAGAAGCAGATATTGACATTCCGCTTGCGGAACAAATGAAAATGGCTGCAGACATGATTATGCCTGACGGTAAAACTTGGAAGGATTACATGACCGAAGAAGAATATGCAAATCTGAAATCGGCATTTGTAGATTCTCTTGGGATAAAAGAGAAAAAGGTTGACAAGTATTCCAAGATTAGACCCATTTACGTGAGTGGATTAATCATGACTGAGTTACTCGGAAAGATTAAGATGTATGAAAAGGAATTGAGCGGCATGGCCCAAAAAGCCAAGAAAGAAATTATTGGTTTAGAGACTATTCAAGAACAAATTAAGATTGTTGGAGACATTCCTGTTGAGGAGCAAGTTGAAGACCTAAAAACGAGCACCGCAAGCATGATGCGAGATTACAACGCAATGCTTGACGCTTACACCACGCAAAACCTTGCAGAATTGGAAAAAGTAAGCGCAGACCACGACTCTTTCGAAACAATTGAGGACAAGTTGCTTACCGACAGAAACAACCGTTGGATAGTTTCTATGAAAGAGATGCTGCCGAAAAACTCAACATTCTTTGCCGTTGGCGCCATGCACTTGATTGGTGAGACTGGTCTTATTAAGCAACTAAAAGCTGAAGGTTATACGGTTGAAGCTGTCAAATAGGCTTGGGTAATTTCTTGGTCGCTTATCAGTTTAAAAATTGATGAGCAAAGCAATTTATTCCGTTTACGTAATTGAACTTTCAAGGAAGGTTTTTACAGAAAACAGAAAGTTCAGAGAGGCTAATCCGTAGTTTAACGGAGTGCTAGAATGTCTTTATGTTGGTATGACCAGCAAAACTCCTAAGGAGCGTTTCCTTCAGCATAAAACAGGATTTAGGAACAAGAATGGACATAAGATTTCTTCCAATATTGTGGAGAAGTACGGTACATACCTGCGGCCAAGTCTATACAATCATCTTGATAAGATGACACGTGAAGAAGCCCTAAAAATGGAAGAACAACTGGCTTTAGAACTAAGACGCAAACGATATGCCGTTTGGTTTAACTGAAACCTAGTAGTTACCAATACTGAGCATTACCAGGGTACAAGCTACTTCTACCTCTACTCCAGCATCTGCTAATTGCTTCTGAAATTCTTGATTTTCTGTTCCAGGATTAAAAATTACTCGCTTAGGTTTTAAGTCAAGAATTGGTTGGTAAAACGCCTCTTGCCGTTGCGGGTTGAGGTAGAGCGTTACTGAATCGAACGTTTCATTAGTTGGCCATTCTTTGGAAACCTCAACTTCTCCAATTGCACCATTTCTTAATCCGTATGCAAAAACGGGATGATTATTCTGCGTTAACCGGTTTACCGCCTGATTAGAATATCGGTTGGGTTTTGGACTAGCCCCAACTACTAACGTTTTCTTGCTTTCCATAATTATTGAACCAAAAAAATAGCCCATGGTTTAAACCATGGGCTACAAGTGGCGGAGAGTGAGAGATTCGAACTCTCGGTACCTCTCGGTACGCTAGTTTTCAAGACTAGTGCATTCGACCACTCTGCCAACTCTCCGAGCGCAAAAGTAAAAGAATATTTCATCTGTAGAAGCGTTATTTATAAGCAATATGTGTATGTATATCTTCACTATAAACCTCAACGAATCATAACTTTGTGATATGAAACGATTTACGCTTGTTTTCCTCCTCTTTTTATTGACAGGAATTTCTTTTTCATTTGGTCAAGAGCTTAGAGCCGAATTGGCTTTATCTAAGTTCTCTTCGGCAGAAAATGGCCCCTACTTAGAAACCTACCTAAGATTTAAAGGAGAAAGTTTGAAGGTGGCAAAGACCGAAGCAGGAATGCAAGCAACGGTAATTATCACCTACTCTATTTCAAAAGCAGGAAACGAAATTTATAAAGACGCTTACAAACTAAACGGACCAATTACAGAGGCTGGTAAGATGTCTTCAGATTTTATTGACTTACAGCGTATTCCTGTAAAAAGCGGTAAACATGAGATTGTAATGACAATCAAAGACGCTAACAATCCTGAAGGAAAAGAAGCCAAAATCACGCAAGAAGCCGTATTTGAAGACCGAGCCTTTAAGGTGTTTTTATCAGACTTTCAGCTCATTGACTCTTACACCAAAACATCTGAAGACAACATTTTCAGCAAAGTTGGTTATGATTTAATCCCTTACACCAGCAATTTCTACCCAGAAACGAAAGACGAAATTTCCTTTTACGCTGAGATTTACAACACCGATAGAAAGTTTGGAGGTGATGGTGAATTCCTCATTAACATGTTTGTTGAAAGTGCTGATGACGGAAGAATTATTGGCGAACTGCGCAAATTCAGCAAGCATGCTGGTCAGGCCGTTGTTCCTGTTCTACACAGCTTTCCGCTAGTTGATGTAGAGAGCGGCAACTACAATCTGGTTCTTGAAGCAAGAGACAGAAAGAATGAAGTGTTGGATAGACAAACCATCTTGTTTCAAAGAAGTAATCCGATTGAATCTGATTATGTTGCTTCTGACGAAGTGCTGCAAGAAGACGGTACTCAAAACTTGGACTTCACATTCGTTGGAAAATACAATCGTCCGGAGGAGTTAAAAGAATATTTGCGTTGCCTCCACCCTATTTCTACAGAACAAGAAATATCGGATGTTAACACCCGCATGAATTACAATGACCCTGTAATGATGAAGCGGTACATGTATAATTTCTGGAAGCAACGGAATTCGGAAGACCCAGAAAAAGCCTGGACTGCTTACTGGAAAGAGGTAGAAAAGGTAAACGCCAACTACGGCACCAACATTTATAAGGGCTACGATACTGATAGAGGTCGAGTTTATCTTCAGTACGGACCGCCAAACACAATTTCTCCAAACTACTTTGAGCCAAACACCTACCCTTACGAGATTTGGCATTACTACGTTTTACAGGATCATATAAGCGCAAATCAGAGTAACAAAAAGTTTGTTTTTGCAAACGTTGAGCTTGGCTCTCAAAACTTCAACCTTATTCATTCTGATGCAAAAAATGAGGTTAATAACAGACGTTGGAATCATGATTTGCACAAGCGTAGCTCCATGTCTATTGACCTAGACCAGGAAGATACTGGCGGACATTACGGAGGTCGTTCAAAAGATTTATTCGAGAATCCTTACTGATTTTGGTTGCTTAAAACCGAATCTCCACCTTCGCGGTTAATGCGTGTTGCTGTTGTCATCTTAAATTGGAATGGAAAGCGCTTTCTAGAGCAATTCCTTCCTTCGGTACTTGAACATTCTGCAGAAGCGAATGTATATGTGGCAGACAATGCCAGCACGGATGGTTCTTTGGGTTTTCTCAAGTCTAACTTCCCATCGGTTAAGCTTATCGATAACGGTGAAAACCTAGGATTTGCAGGTGGTTACAACAAGGCGCTTCGGAACTTAAAGGAAGACTACTTTGTTCTTCTCAATTCTGATGTTGAGGTCTCCAAAGATTGGCTTAAGCCAGTTATTGAACTGATGGATTCTGACTCATCCATTGCAGCATGCCAACCAAAGATTATAAGCCAAGAGCAAAAGTCCCATTTCGAATATGCCGGGGCTGCAGGTGGCTTTATTGACAAGTATGGATATCCTTTTTGTAGAGGCAGAATCTTTGACACACTAGAAAAAGACGCTAACCAATACAACAATGCCATTGAGGTGTTTTGGGCAACCGGAGCGTGCTTGTTTGTACGCAACAACTGCTTTGCCTCTATTGGTGGTTTAGATGAAGATTTCTTCGCTCACATGGAAGAAATAGATTTATGCTGGAGATTGAAACGTGCTGGCTACAAGATTATGGTTCAACCAGAATCTGTTGTTTATCATGTTGGGGGCGGCACGCTGCCAAAATCAAATCCGTGGAAAACGTTTCTCAACTTTAGAAACGGGTTGGAAATGTTGGCCAAAAACCTTCCTAAATCTCAACTTTTTCAGGTTGTGTTTTTCCGTTTAATTCTAGACGGAATTGCAGGATTAAAATTTCTACTTTCTGGAAGTTTTGGTGATTTCTTCGCCATTTTCAAAGCACATTTTGCCTTCTATGGCAGATTGAATACAACGCTAAAAAAACGTTCTGGCAATTACGATTCCGTTACCAAGCAGTTTAACGGAAGCATGGTTTACCAATACTTTGTAAAAGGCAAAAAGCTGTTTACCGACCTGCCTTCAGATAGGTTTTCATAGCACTTAGCGCTAAAGAATATGAGTTGGCGCCAAACCCGGCAATTGTTCCAACACAAACTCCCGCTATAAGCGAGTTATGTCTGAATTCTTCTCTTGCTGCGGTGTTAGACATGTGAACTTCTATAACCGGCACGCCAACTCCGGCAATTGCATCTCTTAAAGCAACAGAAGTATGCGTGTAGCCACCAGCGTTCAGAATAACTCCATCTTGCGTCCCATCAGCTTGCTGTAGTGCATCTATTAGTTCGCCTTCAATATTACTTTGGAAATGAACCAACGCTACTTCAGGAAACTCGGTTCTCAAACCATCTATCAAATCGGTTAAGGTTTGGCTACCGTAAACCTCAGGTTCTCTGCTACCAAGCAAATTCAAATTTGGACCGTTAATAACTAGAATTTTCACTGCGCTACAATTTGCGAGCAAGATATAACTTCGGATATGCAATGGCAACGCGCAATAGCAGGCTACAAATCGTACTTACAATTGGAAAGGTCGCTTTCTGCCAATACGGTCGAGGCATATCTCCGAGACATTGACCAATTGCGTGCTTTTGTTTGTACCGATGAAAAAGAAGTTTCTCCGGCCGAATTGAGTATCGAAAATCTAAAAGAGTTCATTCAGCAAATTGCCGAAATAGGTATGAGCGCCAATACGCAAAGTAGAATGGTCAGTGGTATTCGGTCTTTTTACAAATACTTGTTGCTAGAGGATAAAATTGAGACCAACCCAAGTGAGTTGTTGGAAACACCAAAAATTGGTCGCAAGCTTCCTGATACACTGTCTAATGACGATGTAATTAAAATGATTGATTCGATTGATCTTTCTAAACCAGAAGGGGAAAGAAATCGTGCAATCTTAGAAACGCTTTACGGCTCAGGATTACGCGTTTCCGAACTCATCAACCTAAAAATTAGCAACATCTATTTTAATGATGGCTTTATGCGAATTATGGGAAAGGGAAGCAAAGAGCGCTTGGTGCCAATTGGTGGAATTTCGGCTAAACGAATTGAAGACTACGTGAACAAAATTCGCGTACACGTAAACATTAAAAAAGGTGCCGAGGATTTTGTGTTTCTAAACAGACGAGGAAATCATCTTTCTAGAGTGATGATTTTCAATATTGTAAAACAAGCAGCTGTAGATGCGGGCATAGAGAAAAGCATCAGTCCGCATACATTACGGCACAGTTTTGCAACCGAACTAATTCAACGTGGTGCAGATTTACGTGCCGTACAAGACATGCTTGGACACGAGTCAATTACAACCACAGAAATTTACACGCATTTAGACCGTGACTATTTACGGTCAAACATTATTCAGTTTCACCC
>JBMYXX010000179.1:0-6418 GCA_049608805.1 Flavobacteriales bacterium
ACAAACGATCGTGTTCCTTCATCAAACATTACCCCGCCACCGGTTTCTTCCCTTACGGTGTTGCCCTTGTAGTCTTTTCTAGCCTTTCTAAGGTTGAGGGTTACGGTTTGTGTGTATTCGCCTCCTTTGGCGGTTCCTGGTACTTCTGTAAGAACGGTAACTGTGCGTGTGGCGTATCCTTTTTCTGAAACGCTAACGATGTATTCTGTATTCAGGTCTAGGGTAGAAATGAATTTCCCAACGTTATTGGCGCTAGAATACTTGAGCCCGCCATTGGCCTTAAAGATTTTTATTTCGGCATTTGCTAGAGGCGCGCCTTCTAAAGTTACGTTACCATTAAGCACCAATTTGCCGTCTTGCGCTGTTGCAGCGAAACCCAAAAGAACAAAAGACAGTATGAAGAGGTGTTTTACCAATGAACGGGAAATGAGCGCCAAACGCACAAACTTGCTAAATGTTATCTGCCTTAAAAATTCGGCTGGCAAAGATAATAAAATGGTTTTCGGCTATGATTTAAGTTCAAATGAGCATAAATGTCGTTTGCCGATTGGTCGCTAAATAGAGCAATTTCGTCTAAAAGGCGAAACCCGCAAGGGCAAAAAAGTGTAATAGAACCAACCAAACGGAACAACACGAATCAGAATCGGTAACGAAACTGAATCAACAAAAGGTTAAAGAGATGAGAACAGATACGAACAGTGGAAGCAAAGACAGAATTTTGATTAAGGCCAATTATCAATTGGTACCAGTAAATCTTGACGAGATTCTTTTCATTAAAGCGCTTAGTGATTATGTAATCATTAAAACAACTACCGGAAAGTACATTACGCTTTCTACCATGAAAGACATGGTGAGCAACCTTCCGGAAAATGTGTTTGTGCGTTCACACCGATCATTCATTGTAAACCTAGATAAGGTTGTAGCTGTAAAAGGGAGTACAATTGAGATTAAAGACAGCGATATGCGCTTTAGCGTGCCAATTGGCCGAGCGTACAAAAAGGAATTTAAAGCTTCATTAAATGCTGCGTAAGTAGCATTATGGGTTGTAGGTTGAAAGCCGTCCTGGGGAGGACGGCTTTTTTTTGTGCTATGAAGTTTGGCGGCTTCTAGTAAACAAATAGAACGCAAAGCCAGTTGCAACGCCAGGAATTAAGCCAAGCAGAAGTGCTATCCAGCCATGTTTAATTCCGTTTTTACTCTTGTCGTAAACAATCCATGCAGCAAGAACAAACCAACACATTACCGCATCTGTAGCAAAGCCAGATGAGTAAACATTCACAAACCCAGCTTTACAAGCACCAATAAAATTGGGGTTAGCAAGAAAGGCAGGGCCGATGGTTGCGAAAAAAAATACAGCAAAGCCAATTCCTAGAATGGCTAAGGTTCCGTAGTACAACTGCTTCATTTTAAGGTGTCAATTTTGGTTTCTAGCCAACTAAGGTCGGCCACATTTGGGTTTTCTTTCACTCGTTTTTTGAGGAGTTTTAAACGAGAATTGTCCGTTCCAATTTTGGTCATCGATAAGGTGTGCTTTATCAGATTCAGGTATAACTTCCGTTGATTGTCAGAAATTTTTCGGTTTCGAGTTAGAAATGTGCGAAATGCAGTGGCGTGATAGTATAATGCATCTGTATCGTCTAATTCGTAATACGCTTTAAGCAAGATAGAGCGCGCATCTAACCGATAAAAGACATCATCTAAATCTACTTTTTGCAATTGCTTAATGGCATCTCGGTAATCTCCTTCAGAAAAGTGGAGGTTGGCCAAGTTGTAGGCAAGCGCGTTTGTTCTTTGCTTGCCGGGCAGGCGCAGTTTGTAGCTGTGAATAAACTCCCGAGCGTAATTGAGGCTTTTTGTTCTTAACGCAATGGTAACCACGTTCTTAAAATCCCACTGAGAAATTTGGCCATTGGTTAGTAATGCCCCGTTTTCTAGAGCACTTTGATAAACAGCAAGCAATTCATTTTGAAAGACTAACCGACCAGCATTAATTCTTCTAATACAGTAGTTGAGAAGATATTGGTAGAGGTCAGAAAGTTCAGAGTCGGAAAGTTGCCCGAGAAGCTTTGGAACTTCATTTTTTAGGCGTTCAAAAACCGTTTCGTCTTCGGGGTTTGTAAGGCTTTGAATAATTAAACGGTACAGCAATATGTATGGGCTGTGGTTGAAGAGCCCTGCATCAATTTGCTCGAGAATTGTCTTTAAAAAAGGGTCGTTCCATTCCTTTTTAAGAATGAAGTTGAGGTTGATTTTTTCGGCACTTATCTGAAGCTTTTTAGCAACGAAATAATTATCGAGGTAAAGCGAACTTTCCTCAAAAACATCGGAAGAGCGCTTGCCAGATTCAAGTTCAGACTTGGCTTTAAGGGAATGTAAATCGTACTTAAACTGAAGCGCACTGGTGTCTATTTGCGCTGAGTCTTCAACCCGTTTTAGTTCTTGATTGTATGTTTTGTCAAAGGCCTTGGTGCACTTACGTTCTGAGAGTTCTTCTAGCAACAAAGCTTGTTGCTGACGTGGCTTTTTAATGAGTTGCTTAAAGCTGAAAAGTTCAAAAATGAGCTTGTTTACATCGGTAAGTAAATACCGAATGGTTTTGTCGTTGAAAGAGGCTGTAGGATATAATGAAGCGTGAATCTCTTCTCGAGAAATGGAGTTTGGTTTCTTTTCGCGAAGCAAGTTTATAACCGTAAAAACCTCTTGCCGAATACGCGGATAGCGGAACTGAACGAACCGGATTAACTCATTCCATTCGGAATTCTTCAGTTTTTCGATAAGCTCCAGTGTTATCATTTTTGTTTGTTAGTCCGACAAATAGACGCGAAATGGATTGTTGTTTAAGTTGTATTAAGTAATAGTTGCGTTAATTATACTCCGACAAATATAGATTATTGTGGTTTTTGGTTGGTTAATGTGAGGATACATTTGGAACGTGAAACCGTCTAAAGACAAAACCCATGAATATGAATAAGCGAGTATTACAGGGAATCAGTGGAATGATTCTGTTGCTCGTAGCGTCTGTTGGAGCTGTAGCCCAGACATCTTTTGAGCGCGTGTATAATGGCCCCAATAATGGTCAGGATACGGCATTGAAACTCATTCAAACCCTCGATGGCGGCTTTGCCATGGTTGGTTATTCCAATGGCCTTAGTTGGGCCGATCAGTACGTTGTAAAAACGGATGGTGATGGAATTTTTGAATGGGATAGAACCTGGGGAAATTTTCAGGATGCCGAGTATTTCCGAGATGTAAATCAAACGTTACCAGATTCAAATTTTGTTTTTGCAGGTGTGCAAGCGTGGCAAACGGATGTTAATGGAGTTGCAACTTGGTCCAATTTAGACTTGATTGACGATTTGGCATTTACCACAGTAGAAGCGATTGAACCAACTGCCGATGGTGGATACATTACTTGCGGCTACGGCTACTCAATAAGCCAAGCCAATAATTTACAAGCCACATTGGTAAAACGAGACGCAGCTGGAGACACCGTTTGGACAAGTGTTTTGGGTTTGAGTACAATTCAAGACGTAGCAACCGATGTAGTTCAGCGAGCGGATGGAGGATATACATTCATTGGTTCGAAAGAAGGTCAAGTAACCCTTACGAGAACTAATGCCTTGGGTGTAGAAATATCAACGGCATACTTTTTTGCAACGGATTTAGAGGCGCCTTACGATTACCCTATTCGGGGGCCATTTAGTTTAGAATTAACCTCAGATGGAGGCTACATTTTTATCGCCAAGAAAGCTGGCGAAGAAAAAATGATGTTGGTTAAAACCGATGCTCTCGGGTCAGAAGAATGGATGTACGAAATTGGCGAAAACGATTCTGCGCCATTCGGTGGGGCAAAGCAAACTTCTGATGGTGGTTACATAATTGCATCGGGTAACCGAGTTGATTGGGACACGCAAACGCGCCCGTATTTGGTGAAGTTAAATTCGGCAGGTACGTTTCAGTGGGACAGACGTTTTACAAGCGGAATTACGGGTCAGTTTTCTGATGTTGTAGAGTGCGATAACGGAGATTTAGCCGCCTGCGGAACGCTTCGTCTTTCGTATAACGGACCGTACGATGATTTCTACTTGGTTAGAGTGAATTCTAACGGAAACAGTTCAAACCCGAGTTGTTTTGCGGATTTAATTTATTCGTCATCACCACAAGGGTGTGGTTCGGAACTAAGCTATTTTACAAGTGGGAGCACATTTGCTCAGTGGTATGTTAACCTAAATGATGGCCCGGTTTCAACGCTTGACCAAGGAATACTAACATTGGAACCAGGGGATTATGGCTTGTCGCTTACTGCTGTAACTTCAGATGGCTGTGTTGCTTCTGATGAAGATTCTGTTTTTGTTGATGGCCCATTTTTGGTAGATGCTGGGGCAGATATTCTTGCTTGTCAGCAACCAGCACAACTGATGGCGCAAACCACACCACCAGATAATTATACGTTTGAATGGTCACCAGCTATTCCGCAATTATCTAACCCAAATGTGGTAAGCCCAACGGTAAGTGGGGGAGTAGATAGCGTTGATTTTACGGTAACCGTTACCAATCCAAACGGATGTTCAGTTTCTGATGTGGTAAATGTTACCCAGCAATCTTGGTTAAATGATTCACTCGATTTATGCGATGGGTTTGCAACAATCGACTTAGGTCCTGGAGCTACGAACTACGATTGGCTTTCGTGGACAGATACAGACGGAAATAATCATCCTTTGAGTCTTCCGCAAACGCAGCAAAGCCTTAACGTAAACGAACCGGGGCAATACTTTGCAGTAGCCTATTTTCCAGAATGTGGCGCAATGACCAGCTTGGTAACCGTAATTCCATGTGTTGATTGCGAGAACTTTTTCACCTACAATTCTTCGCCACAGCAATGCGTAGAGTCGTATTCATTTGTTGCAGGAAGCTCAACACAAATTGTTAGCTATTCTTGGGATTTTGGAGATGGCGCCACAAGCACCTTACCGCAACCAACGCACTATTATTCAGCTGGCATTTACCATGTAACGCTTACCACAACAGATGTAGATGGTTGTGTAAGTACATCAACACAAACAGTCTCTTGCACAATTGGCCATAGCGTTAACATGTCTAACGACACGGTTGCGTGTCAAGAAGAAGCATACATGGAAGCATTTCCGTACGCTGGCTCTGGCGATTTTAGCTACGAGTGGTTTCCTTCAGAAGGATTAACAGATCCGTATTCCGCGGTAACGCATGTTTCAGGCGTACATGAGCAAACCTACGTTTGTGAGGTTACCGATAACGTTACCGGATGTACGGTTGGCGGAGCAGTTACCGTAAGTTCTTACGTAGCTAATTTCGATACAATTTACCTGTGCGGAGATAGCGTTGAGCTAGATCTTGGCCCAGGAGGAGATTTTTACAATTGGACGCCTTATTACAATGATGATTACGAAACCCAAAGCATTTGGGTAGAGCAAACAGGAGATTATTTGGCCTATGCTTCTTTCCCGGCTTGCGGTGCAATTACAAGTGTTTTTCCTGTTGTTGAATGCCCTTCAACCTGTACATCATCCATCTTTAATAATGGACTAAACTATGTGAATTGTGGTGCGGAAGTGAATCTTGGGGCAACCTACTCATCGCCAATAGATAGCGCCATTTGGGACATGGGAGACGGCACCATTGTGGTTGATAATGGTGGAGGAGTACCCACACATTTTTATGAGGGGGGCTCTTATGTTGTAGCGCTTACAGCGTATCATCAAGGTGGCTGCGTGAGCACAACTTCGTACGGATTAACTCTCTTAACCGATGTTGTGGTTGAGATAAATGCAGAAGACACCATTGCCTGTGCAGGACAAGTTTTTCTCAGTGCGACCGCAACTGGTGGTGGAGGGCACTACGCCTACTACTGGCCGCAATCTGGAAGCATTACGCCAAGCACTGTTGAGGTGGCCACATACAATCAGTGGATGGTGGTACAGGTTACCGACACTTACACCGGCTGTACCGTATGGGATTCGATTTATGTTTTTTCAAATCAGGAGATAAACCAAACGATTGAAATGTGTCAGTCTAGCGTTCCGCTGATGGTGGATCCTGGCAGCCAGATTTACAATTGGACGTTTACAGACCCATCTGGAACAACCGTTTCATTGCCTAACCAGACCAACGAGTTGGATGCGCTTAACTTGGGGACTTATACCTGCATGACCTATTATTCGGGATGTCTGCAAGTAGAACATACGTTTGAAGTGGTACAATGCGGAACCGCCTGTTCTAGCGATTTTATTGCTGTACCAAACCCAATGCAATGCGGTTATCTGTATGATTTTGCTGGGCAAAACTTTATTCATCCTGTAGATAGCGTGGTGTGGGATTATGGCGATGGAGAAACCTATGTAGATGCTGGCGGTGGAACGGCCCATTTCTACGGACCGGGGAC
>JBMYXX010000180.1:0-6374 GCA_049608805.1 Flavobacteriales bacterium
GCAGAGCGGATTGAGTCTGAAACTGGGTTGCACATGGTCTGCGAAATCTAATTCGCATGCAATTCTCGGGTTCGGAATTTGGCTGAAGCTCATTACTGCCTAACTCTTCTAATTTAGAGGCTTCAAAAATTAAAAACATGAGAATTGAAGCAAGTTCGGTAGAAGATTATTTTGAGAATATTCCTGAGGAAAGACAAGCGGCAATGAAAAAGCTGTGGAAGGTTGTCTCTGATAATGTTCCAGAAAAATTTGAAGCCGTTTTGAGTTATGGAATGCCAGGTTATGTGGTGCCACATTCGGTTTATCCAGCTGGATATCATTGTAATACAAAGCTGCCGCTGCCGTTTATGAGCATTGCAAGCCAAAAGAATTTCGTGGCTTTTTATCACATGGGAATTTATTCTAAGCCAGAACTTTTGCAGTGGTTTCAGGATGAATATCCGAAGCATGTGAAAACCAAACTAGATATGGGGAAGAGCTGTATCCGTTTTAAGAAGATTGAAAATATCCCCTACGATTTACTAGGCGAGCTCATGACCAAAATGACAGCAGACGAGTGGATTGAGACTTACGAAAACGCTTTTGTAAAGAAATAGAGAGACCTAACTGGTAGCGAACTAGTTGGTTGGGTCTAACACTTCTCTATATAAAGGTGTAAGAGTCACGTCATATTTTAGGTTGTAAGTGGTCTTCGGAAATAGCTAATTAGGAATGGCCAAAAACAATTGAATAAAGAAGTTTTTTGGTCGATTGTAGAACTAAAAGCAATTTGTATCTTTGCGCCTCGAATTTTTGACGATAAATAAAGAAGACAGATGTATTTAACATCAGACGTAAAGAAAGAGATATTCAAAAAGCACGGTGGTGCTGAGAATAACACAGGTAGTACAGAAGGTCAAATTGCGTTGTTCTCGCACCGCATTAACCATCTTACTGAGCACCTAAAAAACAACCGAAAAGATTTCGGTACGCAACGCGCTCTACTTAACCTTGTTGGTAAGAGAAGAAGCTTGCTAGACTACCTTAAAGGAAAAGATATTGAGAAATATCGTGCTCTTGTTAAGGAGTTGAAACTCAGAAGATAATCGTATTTGAAAATTATAAGTGAAAAAGGCAATTGTAAAATTGCCTTTTCGCGTATAAAGACGTTTGGTTTTATCATCAAACGCAGACGATAGAAAAGAAAAATAAATAGACGTAAATAAAGAGGAAAAGATGAAAGCTCCAGAAGCAATTAAAACAACAATTGATGTAGGTAATGGCGTACCCGTTACCATTGAAACTGGCCGTTTGGCTAAACAAGCCGATGGTTCGGTTATAGTAAGAGCAGGAGACTGCATGTTAATGGCAACCGTGGTATCTAGCCAAGGTGCAAGAGAAGGTGTAGATTTCCTTCCATTATCAGTTGATTATCAAGAAAAATATGCCGCTGCAGGTAAATTCCCAGGCGGATTCTTTAAAAGAGAAGCAAGACCATCTACAGCAGAGATCTTGGTTTGCCGATTGGTTGACCGTGCTTTGCGTCCGATGTTTCCATCAGATTACCATTCTGAGGTACAGGTTATCATTAACCTTATTTCGCATGACGAAAACGTAATGCCAGATGCATTGGCAGGATTAGCTGCAAGTGCTGCAATTTCAATTTCGGATATTCCTTTCGGAGGCCCGATATCTGAAGTGCGTGTTGCATTGATTGAAGGTAAATTCGTAGTTAACCCATCTAAAGCTGCATTGGCAACTGCCGATATGGATATGATGATTGCTGGTACAGCAACAGACATTACCATGGTTGAAGGTGAGATGGAAGAATGTTCTGAAGACCAAATGTTGGAAGCTATTCGTGTTGGACACGAGGCTATCAAAACACAGGTTGCTGGACAGATTGAATTAGCTTCTAAGGTTGAAAAATCTAAAGTTAAGCGTGAGTATTCTCATGAAACTCACAATGATGAGTTCAAGCAAAAGGTTTACGATTTCTGCTACCCATTGGTATATGAAATGGCTAAATCAGGTTCTGCAAAGCAAGAGCGTTCTGACAAATTGAACGAAATCAAAGATGCATTTGTAGCAACACTTTCTGATGAGGAAAAAGATGAACTTCTTCCAATGTTGGGAGGATACTTCAAGTATGCTCAGAAGAAAGCGGTTAGAGATTGTATCCTTACTGAAAGAGTAAGATTGGATGGTCGTAAGACTGACGAGGTTCGAGGTATCTGGACTGAAACTGATTACATCCCATCTGCACACGGTTCTTCAATCTTCACAAGAGGTGAAACTCAGTCTTTGACTACCGTTACTCTTGGTGGAAAATTGGATGAGCAACGTGTTGATAGCGTAACTCACGAAGGGTTCGATAACTTCTACCTACACTACAACTTCCCTCCATATTCAACTGGAGAAGCACGTTTCCTAAGAGGAACTAGCCGAAGAGAAGTAGGACACGGAAACTTGGCAGAAAGAGCTTTGAAAAAAGCACTTCCAGCTGATAACAATTACACAGTAAGAGTTGTTTCTGAGATTCTAGAATCGAATGGTTCTTCATCAATGGCAACTGTTTGTGCAGGTTCAATGGCACTTATGGATGCTGGTATCAAAATCAAAGGTGGAGTTTCTGGTATCGCTATGGGACTTATCTATGACGAAGGAAAATATGCTATCCTTTCTGATATTCTTGGAGACGAGGATTTCTTGGGAGATATGGACTTCAAAGTAGCTGGTACTAAAGATGGTATTACTGCTGTTCAGATGGACATGAAAGTTGACGGACTTCCTTACGAAGTTCTTGCAGAGGCATTGAATCAAGCGAAAGAAGGTCGTCATCACATCCTTGCTGAGATGAACAAAACCATCGATACTGCTAAGGAAGATGTGAAAGATCACGCACCGCGTATCGTTTCAATGATTATTCCTAAGGATATGATTGGAGCAGTAATCGGACCTGGAGGAAAAATCATCCAAGAGATGCAAGAAGTGACTGGAGCTACAATCAACATTGAGGAGATTGATGGCAAAGGACACATCCAGATTATGGCAAACAACAAGCAGTCGATTGACGGGGCAACAAGCAGAATTAAAGCAATTACTGCTGTGCCTGAAGTAGGTGAGGTTTACAAAGGAAAGGTGAAGAACATCATGCCTTTTGGAGCTTTTGTTGAGGTAATGCCAGGAAAAGATGGTCTACTTCATATTTCTGAAATTGAGCACAGAAGACTTGAAAAAGTTGAAGAAGTTCTTAAAGAAGGAGATATCGTTGATGTGAAACTTATCGCAGTTGACGAGAAGACTGGCAAGTTGAAACTTTCGAGAAAAGTTTTGCTTCCAAAACCAGAAAAGAAAGAAGCGTAATTAACGCTATCTGTTGATATTAAAGCCCCGTTTACCTCTAGTAAACGGGGCTTTTTGTTTTACTTCGTGACAACCAATAAAGCCACCAAATGCCAATAGTAGCCCCATCACTTTTAGCCGCAGATTTCACCAAACTAGGTGAAGCAATTGAAATGATAAATAGAAGTGAGGCCGACTGGCTACATGTAGATGTAATGGACGGAGTTTTTGTGCCGAACATCTCATTTGGTGAGCCAGTAATGAAGCCACTCAAGAAGATTTGCACCAAGCAATTTGATGTGCATTTGATGGTGGTTGATCCAGACCGCTACTTGCAATATTTCAAAGATTGCGGTGCAGATATTCTCACCGTTCATTATGAGGCATGCACACATCTGCATAGAACCATTGGGGCAATAAAGGAACTTGGAATGAAAGCTGCAGTTTCTCTTAATCCTGGTACCCCAGTTTCATTATTGGAGGATGTACTAACTGAATTGGATATGGTTCTAATCATGTCCGTAAACCCCGGTTTCGGTGGTCAGAAGTTTATCGAGAACACTTACTCTAAAGTGACAAAGCTTAGAGCCATGGCTGATAAGGTAAACCCCGAATTGATTATTGAAATTGACGGTGGAGTGAACCTAGAGAATGCACCAAAATTGGTAGCCGCTGGAGCCAACGCACTCGTTGCTGGTAGTTCAGTCTTTAAAGCGGAAAATCCAGAAGCTGTTATTTCTGGATTGAAGAAGGCCTAATTATCTGTATAAACCCGTCCTTGCCGCCACATGTCAACAGCTGTGTACCAATTGCTCTTGTAAATAGGGGAGCGGTCTAAACGGAAGTCGTTTGAAGTGAAGGGGTTTTCTACTTTATAGAAAGTTAGCCCCAACGAAGAAGGGTTACTTTCTTCTCCGTAAATCCAATGTTCTGATTGTGAGTTTTTGTAAATGATGTTTGGTGGGCCAAAAATGAGGTAAATCAAACCACGGTCGCTTTTCCAGCCTTCTGTGTGAGAAGAGAAGAATGCGTTCGCGTCTTCAACTCTCGAATAGAATTTCTGGATAAGGAGTTTAGCTCTGTCCTTATTTCCCGCAAGCTTAAGCCAAAATCTGTCCACTTCTGCTTTAGGAAAGTCGGCATCGGTTAACTTTTTGTATTCAGAATTACTGTTGATGAAACGAAGTGGAGCAATTAAATCATCTACTTCTTTTACTTCAGGATATGAGTCTTTGTGGCGATAAACAGTAAAACCGTCCTTCAGGCTATCGTTTAATTGGAAATGATAAAATCCTTCTTTTGGCAACATAAGAGGTTCGCCAAGAGCAACCTTAAAAGTGCTATCGGCAACAAAATCAAATGCCTTAGGAGATTCTACCGAAAAAGGAGGTTTTGGTAAGGGGAACTCGCGGTTATAATACCGCACCTTTGCGTTTCTGGCTCCACTAACATGATTAATAATAACCTCTTCATCTTTGGCTATGTAATTTCTTGAAAGTGGGTGGCTTTTTCCGACTAGAGACATAGTAAAAAACTGTCTGCAATTTTGGTTAGATCGGTCAATTTCAAAATAGCGCATTACGCGTGTATTTCTTCTCAAATCCACCAAATCTACCTTCAGTAATGAACGTTCTACCTTAGAAGGTTTTAGATTGATGATTCCGCTAATGGTCTTGCCCTCCATAACAAGAGAACTATCCTTGAAAATCACGACAGAACTATCAATTAGCAGTTTGCTTTCTAGTTGCGTGTAAACCTCATAGCGAATGCGGAAAACCGAAGAATAAAATCCACTCGTTGGGTTGTTGAGGTACAATAATTCGTTCGAATTTATTCTGAAGTGAAGCTCGGTTACGGTGTCATTTTTATGCTGAATGTTGAATTCTGGATGAACGAATGAAGCATCTCGGTCATACAGATAAGACAGGTTCTGATTGGAGATTCTCTCGGTGTAGCATCCAGAAGCTAGAACGCCAAGGAATCCGATAAGAACTAAGAGCGTTTTAGTCTTCATCCTCTAAACCTAAGATTTCGCTTGGAAGTTGCTTGTTCGCTTTGGCTCCCATTTTTCTTAAATCTTCTGCACGTTTCACCAAATTGCCCGACCCTTCAGAAAGCTTTTTCATACCATCATTATAGGCCGTTTGGGTAGAGTTTAAGCGAGAGCCAATCTTTTGCATGTCTTCTACAAACCCAACAAACTTGTTGTACATATCGCCACTTTTCTGTGCTATTTGAATAGCATTTTTCGTTTGGCGATCTTGTTTCCAAATAGAGGAAACGGTGCGTAAAGTTGCAAGCAAAGTAGATGGGCTCACAATTACAATGCGCTTGTCCCAGGCAAAATTAAAGAGTTCATCATCTGCCCGAATAGAAGCACTAAAGCTGCTTTCTATCGGCATAAACATGAGCACGAACTCTGGGCTATTCATTCCCTTGCTTGTGTGGTAGTTCTTTTCAGACAAACCTTTAATGTGTGTTTTTACTGACGTTACATGCGCTTTTAACCATTTGTCCTGCTCCTCTACTTCATCCGCATTTACAAATCGCTCGTAAGCAACTAAGGAAACCTTGCTGTCAATAATAATCTGCTTATCGTCAGGTAATTGAATTACAACATCAGGGAAAAGACGGTCGCCTTCTTCGTTGTAAGTAACATCTTGAGTTGTGTATTCCTCACCTTTAATAAGACCCGAATTTTCGAGGACTCGTTCAAGAATAAGTTCGCCCCAGTTTCCTTGCTTTTTAGCGTCTCCTTTAAGTGCGGTTGTTAGGTTATGTGCCTCTTCACTTATTTGTTTGTTGAGTTCGTGAAGCGTTTTGATTTCACCTTTTAGCGATGCGCGTTCCTTTTGCTCGCTGTCGTATTTCTCGTCAACCTTCTTTTCAAAGTCCTTGATGCGCTCTCGCAAAGGCTTCAATACATTTTCAAGATTCTCCTTATTCTGGTCCGTAAACTTCTTCGATTTCTCTTCTAGAATTTTGTTGGCAAGGTTTTCAAATTCGGTATTGAAACGTTTGTTTAACTCCTCAAACTCCTGCTTTTGTTC
>JBMYXX010000181.1:0-6362 GCA_049608805.1 Flavobacteriales bacterium
TTGCCAATGTTTCTAGAACCAATGATTTTAGAAGCGATTCGCTTGTTAAAACGGGCTCAGCAATAGAAACCGATTACTTTTTAAATGAGGTAGCCGAAGACGGAGAGGTGATTTACGATGGATTTGGCTACGACCGTGGTCATTTGGCACCATCGGCAGATTTTCGCTGGAGCCAAAAAGCATTGAGCGAAAGCTATTTCTACAGTAACATGAGTCCGCAGAAACCGGAGTTTAACCGCGAGCGTTGGGCGGAATTGGAAGCTTGGGTTCGGACGTATGTCATCGACTTTAAGGAGTCTGTTTATGTTGTAACAGGACCGGTTCTGAAAAATGGCCTGAAGAAACAAGGAGAGAACGAAGTTTCCATTCCTGAGCAGTTCTATAAGATTGTTCTAGACCTCAGCGGAGATGAGCACAAAGCCATTGCTTTTCTAATGCCGAACGACCACTGTGCATATCCTGTTGCTGGCTACGCGACAAGCGTAGATGAGATTGAAAAATTGACAGGGTTGGATTTCTTTAGTTCTCTTGACGATGCCGAAGAAGACAAGCTAGAGGCAATGAAAACCATTGAGGCTTGGGTGCATGAATCGAACGATGAATTTGGAGAGGTTGCACCGCTTAAAGCACCATTACCTAAGGGGTATTTTAACACGCTTCAGTCTAAGTATAAGGTTGGAGAAAAAGTAAATATTTGCGGTACAGTTGTAGCCACGAAGAAATCGAAAAAAGAAGCTATCTATCTCAATTTCGACCAGAAATATCCGCGCAACTTCTTTTACGCCACCATCTGGAAAAACAATCAGAACAACTTTAGTTACGACCCAGAAACGGAATTTCTCGGAAAACAAATTTGTGTTTTCGGTAAAGTCGAATATTACGGGAAACAGGCACGAATTAGCGTGAACCGCGAGGAGCAAGTCACTTACTGGGAAGACGTAGAAAAATGATTGATTACCTAAAGCCATTTCAGGAATTACTGACGGAAAACGCTAATGCAGAAAATGCTAGCGCGATGAAAGCCTATATGAAAGGTCGGTTTGAATATTACGGCATTAAATCGCCCCAAAGACGTGATTTACAGAAGCAGTTTTTGGCACAGAATGGCTTGCCAATTCCATTCGATCCAGAAGTTTTTCTAGCGCTTTGGAAGGCCGACCAGCGAGAGTTTCAAATGTTTGGTTTGGACGTATTGAGAAGACAATCCAAAAAAGTTTCTGTCGGGGATTTGGCGCTCATTGAAGAACTCATAGTCACCAAAAGTTGGTGGGATACCGTTGATGGCTTAGCCTCTTGGATTTGCGGTCCGTACTTTCAAAAGTTTCCAGAAAAAACGAAGCCAATAACTGGCGCTTGGGCAGTTTCAGAAAATATGTGGTTGCGTAGAACGAGCATTCTATTTCAGCTTGGATACAAGGACAAAACCGATTCCGAAATTCTCATTAATCACATAGAGAAGAACCTTGGTTCAGATGAGTTTTTCATCAACAAAGCAATTGGTTGGAGCTTAAGAGAATACGGTAAAACCGAACCCGATTTCGTAAGAAACTATGTTGCAAAAATGGAGTCTAAACTTCATCCATTAAGTGTTCGTGAAGCGCTTAAAAACCTTTAGTCTTTTGTCATTCCGAACTTGTTTCGGAATCTATTTACTGACCCTGTTCCGATACCTATCGGAACAAGTTCAGGGTGACTGTTGTGCTACTTTTTCTTAGCTGCAACAGCAACTTCATAAGCTTTGGTTGCCCATTCCTTTAACGCCTTACGGTCATCAGCAACATTTTCTGGTACTTCCCAATAAGGCATCGACCCTTTTTTCTTCTCGTGCCCGAGAGGTTTAGAACCAGCCGCTTCGTAATCCTGGATGTTGGTCTCGCCAACCCGCATCATAAACTGCTCCTTACTGGTTATCATCCCAAACATGATTCCGTCTAGAAAAATGCCGATTCCGCCAAACATTTTCTTGATTTCCACATCAGCAAAATCGGATAGTTGATCCTTGATGTATAGTACTGTTTGTTCGTTTACGGCCATGATTCAGAGTTTGGCTTCAAAATAAAGAACGATATGCAACAATTGGTCGAGCTAGAAGAATCTCTAAACCTATTTTTACGCTCCCAAACCCCAAGCATGCTAAGAACAACACTCATTTCATTTTTCCTTTTTTCCTTTCTCTTCGCGCAAGCACAATACAAAGACCCAAAGGGTTATGTAGCGTCCGATATTAACCAAGAATCGCCAGCTAAGTACAACTGGGAGAAGAATGCCAATTTCAAGAAATATACTCGCAACAGCTACTATTTGGTGATGCGCGATAGCGTGAAAATTGCCATTGATGTTTACGTTCCGAAAGTGAAAAAAGGACATCATGGAAAATTTCCGACCATTTTACACCAATGGAGGTACTGGCGAGATTTTGAACTGAAATGGCCATACAAATGGTTGAGTAAAGCACCCAACGGGCCGCTCGGGAAATTCTTTAAAACCATTATTTCAAATGGATATGTTTTGGTGAGTGTTGATTCGCGTGGTTCTGGTGCTTCTGAAGGGTGGCGCGCACATCCGTGGACAGAAGCAGAGAGAAACGATATGACTGAGATTATCGATCACATTGTGGCGCAATCTTGGAGCGATGGTAAAGTAGGTGTTGCGGGTGTTTCGTACAGCGGAACAACCTCAGAGTTTGCCGCTATTGAACAGCATCCAGCCGTAAAAGCTGTAGTAAATATGTATTCGCTTTTTGATGTTTATCCAGACAATGCATTTGTTGGAGGAATACACAACATTGGTTTCACAGAAGTTTGGGGAGAAGCGAACGAAGCTCTAGATAGAAACGAGCTTCCGCCAAAGGCTGGGAAGGCGAAAAAGCTGGTAAAAGGCGTTTCTATTCCCAAGAAGTTGTATGATGGCAGAAGTGCCGATGGCGTGTTTGAAAGTGCGCAAGAACAGCACAAAAGAAATGTGAACGTAAACGATGGTGCTCTAACAATTGTTTATCGAGATGACAAGGCCAAAAGCCAAGCGGCCGTGAATTCAGATTTCTTCAGTCCGCATACATATTGGAAAGAAGAAGACGCCAGCGGAGCGGCCATTTACAATTGGAGCGGTTGGTTTGATGGCTCGTACAACGATGCGGCTGTAAAGCGCTATCTCACGCTTACCAATCCAAAAAACAAACTGATTCTTGGCCCTTGGGAACATGGCGGAAGTTTCAATGCAGGGCACACGAATCCAGGTCGTTCCGGTTTTGATCACATGGGAGAAGTTGTCAAGTTTTTCGACCATCATTTGAAAGGTTGGGACACAGGAATAAGCAAAGAAAAGCCCGTGCATTATTTCACCATGGTAGAAGAGAAATGGAAGGCTTCGGATGTTTGGCCGCCAGCCAATACCGAGTACAAATCGGTGTTTTTCGATGAAGGAAACTCACTTACTTGGAGGAACAATTACTCAACCCATCAAGCCAAAAAAAGTGAGCTAAAACTTTGGGGCGATTCGCTTAATCGTCTTAAGAGCACAGGAATGAATAAAGTGCTTCAAAAGCTTGAAGGTGAAGGAACCGTTTCTCCTGAAGATGAAAAGAAATTAGCTGCATATCGCGAAGTGGATAAGGAATTTCAGCGAGTTTTGTCGGAACTAAATTCGGAAGCCAAACAGGTAAAACAATGGCGCGATAACGAAGGTGGTGCAGATGTGTATCAAGTCGATTCAACCACCAGTATGGGAATGTACGTGAAGTTTCGTTCGGTGTCTGGACAATTGAAAACACCTCATACTTATACGGATAGAACCGAACGAGATTCGTTGTTATTTGTATATGATTCTGAGCCGTTGGCCGAAGATATGGAGGTAACGGGTCATGCGTTGGTTGACATTTTTGTGAGCTCCTCAACAACCGATGCGCAAGTGTTTGTCTATTTGGAAGATGTGGATGAAAACGGAAATGTGGAGTACGTTACCGAAGGTGAATTGCGCGCCTTACACCGAAAAGTGAGCAACGAGAAAGCGCCTTACAAACAAGTAGGACCGTATCATTCATTCCTTCGAGAAGATGGTCAATCGTTAGTTCCTGGAGAGGTTGCAGAAATGCAATTCAGTATGCTTCCAATCTCCTATTTATTCAAGAAAGGACACCGCGTTCGGATTGCGATTGCTGGTGCTGATGCAGACCAATTCCGCAACATGATCAATGATGAGCCGGAATACACGTTTCATCGTTCATTCAAATACCCGAGTAGGGTGGAGTTGCCTGTAATTAAACGGTCTGCGAACTAACCGAATCGGTTTTCCCAGCTCTTCGTTCACAGACTTCCTCAAAAGTCTCGCTGTACTTTTCGTGGTTGGTGCCCATTAAGCGGTCCCAAACATTAAAGTAAAGGCCGTAATTACAGCGGAAATACTTGTGATGCATGTTATGGTGCGTGCCAGTGTTGTGCCAAAACGTAAGCTTGCTGGTAGTCCATCCTTTAGGAAGTATTTCGTAGCCCAAATGACCTAATACATTTAAGGTAAACTGATACAACACCCATGTTAAAACCGCAATAGGATGAGCTGGAATAAGCAACGCCACAATTGGGAAATAGGCTCCTTGAACGATAGCTTCTAACGGATGAAAAGAGAAGGCCGCCCAGGGAGTTGGGTCGGTGCTTTTGTGGTGTACGAGATGCACATACTTGAATATTGGTTTCCAATGCATGGCACGGTGTGTCCAGTAGAAATACGCATCGTGCAGAATGATAAGCATTGGAATGCTTAGCCAGAAGTAAACCTGTCCGTATTCGCTCATATCGAAATACATGGCGCTTCGGCCTGTTTTAATCATGTGCAATGTGAACATGCTTATGATGGAAAACACCACAATCGAACTCAATGAGTAGAGAACCTCACGCCTAACATCTTTAGTTTTCGGAACCTTCTGCTGAATTTTCATCCGAAAGGTTTTCGACTGAAAAAGCACATAAAACAAGATGTATGGAATACCCGCAAAGAGTGCGTATCGAATCAGATTTTGACTTCCTGATGCAATGAATCTATCGAGGTATAATTCCCACTCCATGTCTATAAAAATAGTAGAACAAAAAAGAACCCTCTTTCCTTACCATAGGAAAGAGGGTTGTAATTAGCGGTTGGGTTTGTCTCCCTTAAAACTTGCTGAATCGAGCAACGTGATGCTTGTTGCCAGTTGTAAACTTCACGATGTAAACTCCTGCTGCATAAGCTCTTGTATTAAGAACGAAAGGTGCGTTGCCAAGGTTTGCTTCTTGGGTAAACAAAAGCTGTCCGTTTGCAGAGAGAACCTCTAGGTTACCAGCTGTTTGGTTGCCAGAGAAATCTATGAATGTTTGGTCTAGATTACCATACACGCGTAGCTCAGAAGTTAATGTCTCGTCAACACCCGTTACAAGGTTTGGCACAAAGTGGAGGTAGAATCTATCTGGATTATCTCCTAGAACAACATCAGCCTGAACCTCAACACCTTCTGTTAATTCAACCAAGGTAGAAGCAAGATTGTCTTCTAAATAAACCGTGTAGTTATCAAACCCAAGCATGGTATGCGCTTGGAAAGTGTGTGTGCCACCTTCGCCTACAAGTAGGTTTAACGGAATCACTTTTTCTTGCTGCGGATGTGGGAAAGCCATAATGGCAAAATCATCACCATCGTTAACTGCAGATAAAGAAACCATTGGGTTGGCGTTGAGTTTTAATGCATCGTACAATCGGTCTTGAGAATCGGTTGCTTCTGCAAGCATTCCCACAAGAATTTCGTTGTAAGTGTTGTCTCCTGTAACGCTTAACCAGATTTTAGCTGGCTCTACTGCTGGTCTAAAAAACAAGCCGTTGTTTCCGGCACCAACACGCATGCTGTTGTTAAAGGAGATAGCCCCCGGTCCTAGTGCTCTCACCATAAATCCTTGACAAGAGGCAATGTTGCCATCTGGAGGCGTGCTTCCTGCCCCTGTTCCGGTAGAGCCTGTTCCGTTCCAAACAGCATAATCTGAAGAAGTAAAATCTGCACCAGCACTTAAATCATCATTCCAGAAATAAAGTGCTCCATCAATAACAGAAGAGTTTGCCGCAGCATTTACCAATGCAGTTGCACTTATTGCGCTTGGGTAAGGATTTCCAACCAAGTTGTACGGTGTCCCCGGAGCCAGACTTCCAACGTTTAGTGCGTTGTAATCGAGACCAAAACTAAGGTCGCCATTATTGGCTGTTCCTGTAAACGTAGCCGACCCACCACCAGAGGCAGCATAACCTTTCCCTACAGTCATGGCACCAGAAAAAGACTGCCATCCCGGATCTGCTGGAGTGTCATCAGAAAAGTCTTGCGTTCCTATATTAGAATCGTAACGATAAATATT
>JBMYXX010000182.1:0-6345 GCA_049608805.1 Flavobacteriales bacterium
ACCAAACTAAAATCTGCCACAGCGGCATCATAGTCTTGTAAAACGGAATTGCAGAACCCACGCCTTAAATAGGCGTTTACGTTTTCTTTATCGGCAGAAATAACCTGCGTATAAAGCTCTTTCGCTTCTTTGTATTTGCCGTTTGCAAACAAATTTTCGGCCGTATTAAACAGTGCATTGTCTGTTTGCGCTAACCCCATGTTGTAAGCTGCAAAGCACAGAATAACGGTAACTAAGGTTCTCAAGCTGTTACTTTTTGGCCATCTCATTTAACAACATTTTAAGTTTTGCAAGTACCTCCACTCCATCAATCCCTTCATCAATCCCAAATACCAACCGCTTTTTATAGCTCTTCTTTTTGTTTAAGAGAAGTACCCGATTTACGCAGCCATCAAGGTCAGAAAAACATTTTACAGATACAGACTGGTCTTCTTCAGAGAATTTAGCGGTCTCAACATCTAAATCGTGCACATGAATTTTATCGAGCTTAACCTGCTTTCCCTCTCTAAATCCTTCAATCATTAAAGTCTTGCCTTTATGATATGCTCGGTATTGTTTTCCTACCGCCTCATTAAAAGCATCTAACCTAGCGGGCACATCCTGAGCGATTGCTTGGCAGCAAATGAAAATAAATGAGACTATGACTAGCGCGTATTTAGAATTCACCTGAATGGATTTTCTAATTTTAGGATTCAATCAACACAAACATCCAGCCAAGGTTGACCAAACTATTTAAGAATATACTGCTTCTATTGCTTTTTGTTTCAACGCATGGTTATAGTCAAGACCTAGCCGTGCTGATAAAGTTTAAGGTAGATGGCAGTAACTATAGCGGCTCTAAGGTTACGATTACCGAAAACGGTAAAGTGCTTAAGGTTTATGAACCTGCTAAAAGCAAAATGATACAGGATTTGTCATTCGGCAATGACTACATGATAACGTTTGAAAAGGAGGGATACATAACCAAACGAGTTGAGGCCAGCACAAAGAGCGTTCCTGAAGACATTAAGGGCGAGGATTTAGACTTTGACTTTGCTGTGGAGATTTTTGAACAGTACGAAGGAGTAAACACCGTCATCTTTAATCAGCCAGTGGCCAAATGGTTTTACGACCCTCAGGAAGATGAGTTTACCTATGACACCGATTACACGAAGAGCATTAGGTCGGCTCTCATCAAGTTTGATGAGGAGTATGAGGAAGTAAAGAAGAACCCGCAAAAACCAGATGATGCAGCTTTAAAAGCTAAGGCAGCCGAAGAAGCTAGACTTGCTGCGGAAGCAGAAGCCAAAGCTGCCGAAGAGGCTAGAAAACTTGCCGAAGCCCAAGCAGCAGAAGAAGAACGTCTTAGGTTAGAAGAAGAGGCTCGCTTGGCAACAGAAGCTAGAGAAAAGCAAGAAGCGGAATTGGCTCAACAGCAAGCATTAGAAGAGCAACAACAAAAAGAGGCGCTTGCCAAGCAAGAAGAAGAGACCAGACAGGCCAAGGTAAAAGAGGAAGATGACCAACGAAAAGCTTTAGAGGCCAAGGCCGAAGAAGAAAAAAGGTTAGCACAAGCCAAGGCTGAGGAAGAAAAACGTGCAGCAGCTGCAAAAGCCGAAGAGGAAGCAAAAAAACAAGCAGACTTGGCTGTGGCACAAGAAGCAAAACTAGCCGAAGAAGCTAGGTTAGAAGAAGAGGAACGCGCAAGAAAGAAGGCCGAACTAGAAGAAGAAATGCGGCTAGAAGAACTAAACGCTGCTAACGAAGCCAAGCGCAGGGAGCAATTAGAAAAAGAGGAAATGGAAAGGCGTCAACGTGAAGCTGATGCGCGCAGAGCAGAAGAAGAAAGGCTGGCTATAAAAGAGGCTGCAGAAGCCGAAAAAAGACGACTAGAATCTGAAGCCAAAGCCGCAGAAGAAAAACGCAGATACGAGATTGAACAAGCGGCCTTTGAAGAAGACCGTAAAAAGAAGGCAAAAGCGGCTTTTGACGAAGAACAGAAAAGAATAGCCAAGGCCAAGGCCGTTAGCGAAGCGCAAAAACGAGAGCGCGAAGCTGCAGTTGCAAAAATGGAGGCTGAAAAGAATATGACGGTTAAGGATGCCGGAGCGGTGGTTTCAAGAACTGAAGAGATTATTAAAGAGGCCAACAGAACCATTACTCAGGTAACCATGCAAAGAGAGCACATGGCGTACATCTACAAAAAGGTGGTTTACAATTGGGGTGGTGTTTACTATTTCAGAGACGATACAGACATTACCAAATTTGTGTTTGAGAGCGAATCTAACGCTACTCCATGACCGCAAATGACTACCTGACTAAGGAGGAGATAAAAGAACTTCTTGTTAAATCTGATGTGAAGGCGGCTTGGGAACTTATTGATACGTGGTTTTGGATTGCCGCATCTATGGCGCTAGTCTATTTCTGGACTAATCCATTCTCTATAATTCTGGCTCTTTTTGTAATTGGCGGAAAGCAGCTGGCTTGCGCCATTATTATGCACGATACGTCTCATTATGCACTTTTTAGAACAAAAAGGGCCAACCAAGTGCTTGGGAATATCTTTGGTGGCTATCCTCTTTTTGTTGACTTAACCAGATACAGACCTTACCACCTTTCTCATCATTCGCATACAGGGCAAGACAATGACCCAGACATTGGTTTAACTACGGGTTACCCTGCCGGAAAAATGAGCTTTACCCGAAAAATTCTTCGTGATTTATTTGGGCTTACAGGTTTAAAAGCCTTCTTCGGATTAATGCTTATCCAAACGGGATTACTGAAGTTTACTTTGGGAGGAAGCAAACCAGAGTGGCTGCCTGCTGCTGAACGCAAAGGACTTTATCACCTTGTAATTTTCTTCAAAAACATGTGGAAACCTCTATTGGTTAACACGACTATCTGGCTAATACTTTGGGTTTTAGGGGCTGGATGGCTTTACCTTCTTTGGGTAGTTGCGTATTTCACTACCTATCAGTTTTCGTTAAGAATAAGGTCAATTGCAGAGCATAGTGTTGTGCCAGATAGGTTTAACAATCATGTAAACACCCGTACAACCTACGCCAACTTTATTGAGAAAATGTTGTTTGCTCCGCTTAACGTTAACTACCACGCAGAGCATCATTTACTTATGACGGTTCCTAGCTACAACTTGCCTAAAATGCACAAGTTGCTAAAAGAGCGCGGCTACTTTGAAAAAGGTCTTCTTCAGCCTAATTACATAGAGATTATTAGGCTGGCCTCTTAACTTAAACCTTAACCGTAAACTGAATAGAAGCAGTTCTTGGCTGCTCCATTTTAAGCGGTCTTAGAGAATACTCTCGGTTTAATAAGTTGTTTACAATAAATGCGGCCTTTAGCCAATCATTTACCTGAAAACCAACTCTAGCATCCATTACATAATTACCTGGTCGCTTATCATTAATAGCGTACCTCTGAGTTGAACCTGAATCCCAATCTGTAAACTCCGTATCTCCCCTATCTTCAATAATTCCCGTATCGAAACTATCTGGGCTATCTCCCTTAACGCTAGAATCCAGCGCATAAAGAATCTTATCTACGTTACGCATGTAGCTGTAATAGCGGAATGTATAACCCAGAGACCATTTTCTGTAAGTAAACTCAATATCCATATTAGCTAAATGCTGAAATCTGTACTTAAGGATTTTGGTTGAGTCTATAGACGTACTGTAATGCGTATGCTGCTGCAATCCGCCACCTGTTGAATCTGTATAGAAGACATTTTCTGGTTCTAAAGATTCAGGAATGGTGTAGGTATAACCAACAATAACCGACATTCCGAAAGACTTGGTGAACTGACCTCCTCCCATTACAGAAGTTTCCAATCCTCTCACTCGGTTCTTCCCAGTATTCAAGAATTTAAACCCTGGCAAAACCTCCGTAGCAGAATATCTTCCCATTACAAACTCAATACTGTTGTTAAACTCTTGCCAGAATCCAACAAAATCGAAGTAACCGAAGAACTTACCGAGTTTAAATCCTTGCTTAAACCCAAGCTCTGCATTCCAACTCGTTTCTGGTTTTAAATCTGGATTAGGGAACACGCCCAACCCACCAGAAGTTGTTCTAATGTACTTCTCTGCAATTGTTGGAAAACGATACCCTTGTCCGTAAGAACCTCTCACGTAACTTGCCTTACCAGCTTTCCAGCTTAATCCTGCTCTAAACACAGGTCTTACTACAAACTCTGTGTTATTTATCTGAAAATACTCACCTCTTACGCCCATCGAAACATTAAGCGCTTTGAAAAACTTCTTGTCTAGCTGCATGTATAGACTGAAGTTCTTTGAGTTGTTAACGCCAGATGTATCTCCACCAACAAATATGTCTGATACTGAAGTGGAATAAGCTCCTGCCACTCCCGCAATCAGGTTCAAATCTCTCATTTTAGTGAACGTACGCTGAATCTGATATTCACCGAAATACACTGTACTTCTTACATCCTGATCGTTAGAGTTGTTGCTATCGTTAAATAGTATTCTTCCTCTCAAAGTGTGTTGCACTCCTCTTCTTGTAACGTACTTCACAAACGGGTCGAGGTAAAACGTGTTTATCTCAGTAAGCGTCATAGTTCTTGGGTAAGACCTAAACTTCCCATCTGTGTTCTTTTCTGTCGATTGCCAAACCAATGAGAAGTTCTTACTACTTCGCATAAAGTTTCCGTTAAGTCCGTAGTTAAGTCCTGGCACTTTTTTGTTGCGGTATCTCAAGTTAAAATTGAACCGTCCTCTTATTTCTCTTACTTGATTGTTGCGAATGTCTGGAACTGTATCTGATAAGTCTTGTGGATTTACGTACCCAACATTTCTCAAATTGGCTTGGGTGAAAGAATCTACTTCTGCAAGTGGAACATGTGGGCCAATATACCCGTGGTCGTAATGGAAATTACCGCCAATTACCACGTCTAACTGTTTAATTTTTCTGGAATGCATAAAGTTCATTCCGCTATAGTTAGCTACGCCATCCCACCATTTTTTTCCGTTAGCTTTAGATGCATCCAATCCAAAGAAATTGGCAACTCGTTTACCAAGTGAAGCATCGTCTTCAAGAATTGTACTTCTAAACCCTGTGTACAGGTTTACCTTAGTAAGCGGTTTGTCCTTCGGGTAAGCCGTTCTTACATTAATGGCTCCGCTTAACGCAGATGAGCCGTATAAAACTGAAGAAGCTCCTTTAATTACTTCTATCTGCTCTACATTTTCTGTTGGAATAAAACTCCACTCGGCTTTACCTATATCTCCATTAAGGATTGGCAAATCATCTACCAAAATGGCAACCCTACTCCCTACTCCAAAGCTGTAACCGCTACCACTTCTAATCTGTGGTTCCTCATCCATAATGGTAAGGCCAGGCGTTTGCTCTAAGGCCGATGTAATGTTGGTTGAGTTTCTATTGTCAATTAAGTCTGGCTTAATTACGTTCATAGTAACTGTTAACTCTTCCAAGTTTTGCTCAAACTTTCCAGCAGAAACCACCACAGTTCCTAACTGTTCTGCGTGTAAACCCAGAACAAAGTCATGAATTGTTTTCTCACCAGCCACAATAACCACATCTGTAGTATCTGGTTGCATACTTACAAACGTGCAAACAACCGTGTGTTTTCCTGGAGGCAGTGTGAATGAGTAGTTGCCATCAAAATCTGTAGAGGCACCAACTCCTTTATCGGATAACAAAACAACGTTGGCTCCAATAACGGTTTCGTCTGTATCGCCATCCATCACAACACCAGTAAGCGTTCCTCTTTCTTGTGCAAACCCAGCACAAGCAATAAAAACACTGGCTATAATGACTGTTAATCTTCTCATATCAATCTCTTTAACATTGAAAAAGGGAAATCACTTATAAAAGTGTCTCCCTTTTCTTTACAAAACGCGGTATGTGTTAAGGATTTACCAACAACTTACCAGTTCTTAAAACTTGATTTTCTTCAGAACGAATTTGGTACAAATACACACCTGCAACCAACTTGTTTACATCAATAGCTGTATTGTCTGAAGTAAGGTTTACAGCTTTAACTGTTTTTCCCGTAATATCTAAAATTTCTATGCTTGCTTGTTCTCCTAAAAGCGATTTTACGTTTAGCACATTTACCGCTGGGTTTGGGTAAACAGACCAGTTCTTTGAAGTCAATTCATCTCCCACGCTAATATCAACTGGGTAGATAAACTCAACATCATCAACAAAAAAGACAGAACCAACAACGGCTTCTCCTTGTCCGCCATCTCCCCAACTTGAGCTAAAAAACAGACTCAATTTTTCTGGAGCATCTGTTTCGCCAGGACAAATTGGCGCAGAAAAACGCGTCCATTCTGCTTGCGCATGAAAATCAATTCTTGTAAAACACAC
>JBMYXX010000183.1:0-6327 GCA_049608805.1 Flavobacteriales bacterium
TAAAAAGTTATCTCTGTTCTTGTTAAAGGCAACAAACACAAACACCAAGAAAATCAGCATAGAAAGCCATTTGATTGGCTTTTTGATTTTTTGGGTTGTCTTTTTAAACCTGTAGTTGAAGAACATTCCTGCAAACACAGGAACTATCAAGAACAAAAACACCATCTGAAAAAGCTCAATTGGATTCATCTTCACCGACTTTAGCAATTCGGCCGTTGGTGGATAAAGCGAACTCCAGAACTCGAAATTAAACGGTGTGAAGAACACGCACAGCACAGTAGAAACTGCTGTTAAAGAAACAGACAGGCCAAGATTAGCCTTTGCTACCGAACTCATAAAATTAGAAACGGTGCCACCAGGACAAGCAGCCACCAAAAACATAGCAAGAGCCAATTCAGGTAAAGGATTCCAAAACCATACGATTGCAAACGTTAATGCTGGCAACAATACAAACTGAGCAAAAAGCCCGAGTAAAGTTGGTTTGGGTCGTTTAAAAACCCGGGTAATATCTGACCATGTGAGTTCTAAAGACACTCCGAACATGATAAAGCCAAGAATAAAATTCAGAGCTAATCGGCTGTTCGGGTCAAAATTTATGGCAATAGATTCTTCCAATCTTTTAATCTAAGCGCTCCAAGCTACCAGAATATCTCTTGGGCCTTTGTACGGAAGTCTTCCGTGTGAAGTGCTGAAATTATCTATCATAAGCACATCTCCTTTTTTCCAAGGCACGGCAATTAAATTGTCCCATATAAGCTGTTCTACATGTGCAACATAAGACTTAGGAATTTCGGTTCCATCGGCAAAAACCATGTGCATGGCCTCGTCTTCTGGCTTCTTAAACATCCGCTTAAAAAAGGTAATTGTGTTTAGCGCAACCATGTACCGCAATGAAAAAAAGTCCTTTCTACGTTCGTAAATGTGTTTGTATTCAATTGCCGCTGCTTCGCGATGAAAGACTTGCAAATGATTAAACCAAACCTTTTCTCCCGTATCTGGGTGCGTTTGCACAGACGGGCGTTCATTAACCAAACGCAGCTTATCGTCATCCAACCAAGTTAATTCCAACTCATTTTTAGTGCATTCGGCCTCAACTTCTTCTCGGTTGGTTGTTTTAAAAAGCTCATCCCATTTCTTGAGCTGATAAACATCGTTTGCTGATTTACTCTTTGGTCCCGTATAGTTCCTAATCAGCCGCACTCCTTTACTTTCAAACTCGTCCCTTATTGCTGGGTTCATTTGCTCATACACCTTCCTAAAATCACAGATTGGCGTCTCTCCACCATCCTTCGGTTCAACAAAACAAAAGAAGAATAAGAAACGCGGTGCGGTTGGCAAAAAGCTCATTTCGCAATGCTGCATTATTGGATAATGCCCGGGCAACTCACTGGCAGAATGCACAAAATCTGTTCTACTATTTCTAGGCGATGTACCAGCATAATTATTCTGCAAACCAGGCTCTAACTCCAGAGCAACCTCTTCAAAATCTTCTGGAGTATTAATCTCAAAGCCTCTAAACATCACCGAGCCATGCTTTACTAGGTTCGATTTCAAATCAGACTTTTGGTCAGAAATGAGTTTGAGTAAAGATGTTTTGTGGCTTGAATTCTCAGCTAAAACAGCAAAAGGATGTTGCATTTTGGGGTTGTGTTACGGAACCTAAATTGCGAAAACCGTTAGCGATTAACAATTATTGACACAATACGAACGTTTGGCACGGTGTTTCTTCTAAAGGATTGACCTTTCTTTGCACCAACAAATGAAAAACCTTTTATCACTTAGTTTTTGCCTGACTCTTGCCTTTGCAAGCTATGGTCAGGAAAGAGTTCTGCTAGGCGGTATTCTAAAAAATCATGTATCGGGAGAAGGCATTGAGTCTGTGCACGTTCTTAACCTAACAGATTCTCTGGCAACCATAAGTAATGCTGATGGCGCATTTAAAATTCCTGCGCATTTGGGAGACAGCATTGTGTTTACCTCAATTGGTTTTTTCACCAAAGCAATAATTGTTAATGCCGAGCATTTAGCGGCCGATTTCATCACGATTAAACTTGCATCGCGAGGGTACGAGCTTTCTGAAGTTGAAGTAAACCCATTTGGAACCAAGGAGCAGTTTAGAGAAAAATTTATGGCGCTTGAGGTTGACGATGGAACAATAGAAATAGCGGGCATTAAAAAACCATCAAAAAATCCGCGAACCATTCCTATTACCGAGGATAAAAACGAGATAAAAAAGGCTAAGTACATTCTAAATCCAGCCTCTTTCTTGTACGGAAACTTTAGCAAAGACGCTAAAATGCGACAAGAATTACATCGCCTCAACAAGGAAAAAGAACGGCACAAAAACAACTCAAAAAAGTTTAACGAAGATGTCGTTTATCGAATAACTAAATATGAAGATGAGCGCCTAATTGAGTTCATGAACTATTGCAATTTCTCTCAAAGTCAGATTCTCAGATACAGCCAGTACGAGTTAACCGTGGCTATTCTAAATAAGCAGCGTGCTTTTGAGCGTATTTCTAAGCAAGCAGACGGCAAATAATTATTAAGATCTGGATGTTTAAAATTGACGCATCCCGCAGCCACATAATCCGTTAATCTAAGAGCAAGAGTATTATCTTGCGCACAATTGACTATCAAATGAAGTACTATTTAGTATTGGTTTTCTGCATGGGTTGTTTATTGAGCTTTGCTCAAGAAGCAGAAACCGAGGCTCCAGCAAAGGACCCTTCGAGCATGACCAAGGAGGAAAAAATTGCAGCTGCTAAAGCGAAAGCTAGAGCAAATGACACGGTTGCAAAAGCTCCATCAATGACTCCATACGAAGAAGCTGCTAGAGGCTTTGATGTTGCACTTAACTTAAAAGAGCAGCGCAAGTATGATGAGGCCCAGGCCGAGTTTGACAAGTGCATTGAAATTGACCCCAACTTTGTTGAAGCATACGTTGGCAGAGGCGGGATTAAATTCCAAAAGATTGAGTTTCCTGCCGCAATGGAAGATTACAACCGAGCTGTAGAGATTGCCGAAAATCTTGTTGAAATGCACGAGTACAAGGCTTCAATTAAAAAGGTACTTGCAGATTTTGAAGGTTCTAAAATTGAAGGAAGCAAAGCAGATTACATGAAAACCAGATTGGCCGAAGCACTTTATCACCGTGGCCACCTTAAACGTTTTATGGAAGATAATGGTGGTGCCTGCTCTGACCTTAGACGCTCATTAGATTTGGGTTACAGTCGTGCTAAAACAGATTGGCCGGACCTCTGCCAATAACTTGCAATTGTCTTATTGAAAAGTGGATTTGGAGCTTACTGCTTCACAAATCGGCTGTGGTAAACGTTCTCCTCCGACCGTACCTGAATGGTGTGCAAACCTGAGCTTAAATCAGCAACACTAACTCTAGCGCTCGTTTTTCCACTAGCCACTCTCCTACCATTCATATCAATAATTACGAACTCAGAATTACCTATTGTAGCTGGCAAGTAAAGCATGTCTATAGTTGGATTGGGATAAACCGAAATCTGCTGAGAAGCAGCTGTAGTCTCCTCAATTCCCGAAACCAACGGAGAACTAAGAACCCACAAACCTGTCTGCATGTCTGATGCAAGAATATTTCCAGATGGAAGGAAAGGATAAACACCCCAACAACCTCGATATAAACCATCAGCATGTGGCTCGGTAGAAGTATCATAAAAACCTGCTAATGTTGGGTTTGCTGGATTGCTGCAATCAAACATATACAGTCCATCAAAATAATACGACACGTATAAAAACTGGTCTTTGTAAATAAGGTTGTGTGGAATTGAAGCTGGATGGTTTTCAACTCCAATTGTATCCGTAACGTCTAAATCGCTCATATCGGAAACATCAATGATTTTAACGTCCATGCCATGAGTTTCGTCAGCCAAAGCATAGTACGGCTCATCATCCATCAACCATCCACTATGGTTGTAACCAGATTGGGTATAAACATCTAACGAACCAAGCATATTAATATCATCAATGTTCCTGAAATCAACGACAAAAAGCCCGTTGTCTCCAGCATTTAAGTAGGCAGTATCTCCTCTTACAAATACATCATGCACATATCCAATTGCACTCCAAAAAGGAACCTCATCTGGGCAATCGACCAACAATGTTGGTTCTTCAGGATTTGCCAGAGAGTAAACAGCAAATTGAACAGTTCCTCCACACACGTACATTCTGGCACTTGTGGTATCGATATAAATATTGTGAGATCGTGGAAAAAGCGCATCGCTATCGTAAACCAATTCGGCTGTATCTGGCAACATGGTTAAATCAACAATTTGGAGCGAACTTGGCCCCTCATCGCAAACTATATAGAGGTAATCTTGGAACGTATGGTAGTCTCGGTGAATTACTTGTGGGCCAGTTACAGCAGCATCAACAAAAGCAACCTGTTCTGAAACGGCCGGATTGGTAACATCAAAAATATGAGTGCCTGCAGTAGTACCAATTACCGCATATTCGGCTTCTCCTTTGGCGTAGCCCCAAATTTCGTTGTAGGTATTTGAATGAGCGTTTGAAGCAACAAGTGCTGGGTCTTGCCAATTAAAAAGCGAATCCATATTTAAGCTTGTTTGAGCATGAGCACAAAACGTGCTTAAAAGCAAAACAGAGAGTAGTGTTCTTTTCATCGTTTCCGAAGATAAATCAATCTTTGGCAGAGGATGGTGGAATAGCCGACTAAATTTCAAGTTCGATTTCAATTCTAAGAATTTAACACCCCGATTTACTAAAGTTCAAACCAATTGAGCAACTTGCCGTCACAATTAAAAAACATGCGATTTCCACTCATTATTGCCATTCTATTTGCATCAATCCCCGCGTTAAACGCGCAAGAATTTGAACTCAAATCTCCTGACGAAAAAATACGAGTTGAACTCATTATAAGCGCAAACACCGTTTATCGCGTCTATTACGGAAGCAAACTTCTCATGCACGGCAAGCCAATTGGCCTTACAGTTGGAAAAAAGAACACGCTAGGAAAAAACGAGTTTGAACCTAAAATCACTAGAACTTCTGTTGACCAAATTGTGGAACCAGTAGTTTCTTATCGCTCAAAGCAAATTACAGAGAAATACGATCAGCTTAGTGTTGCTTTCGATAGTGGATTATCAATCGATTTTAGGTGTTACAATGATGGTTTTGCTTATCGTTTAAACACGTCATTTGAGAGGGAATCAACCATTAAGGAAGAAAGCATGGGTTTTGAGCTCACTTCAAACCCAAACGTTTGGTTCCCGAAGGAAAAGGGATTCTTTTCTTCTAATGAGAAACAGTACCACACTTCAACCAGCCAAGAACTTAAAAAGGGAGAAAAAGCAAGCCTACCAATCTTATGGCAATGGGAAAAAGGTCCGTTCTTATTCTACACCGAAACCGACTTGCACGATTACCCAGAGATGTACCTAAAAACCGATGGTGATGGTGGTTATGAGGCTGTATTCCCAAAAGTTCCAGCAACCTATTTTAAAGCTTATGACCGTTTTGAATTGGTTGGATTTAAGAAACCGTACATAGCCCAAACCCAGGGCACAAGAAGTTATCCTTGGCGCGTTTTTGGTATTGCCAATAACGAAAAAGACCTCATTGGCATACAGTTGCCGTATCTCCTTGCTTCGCCAACCAAAATAGAACAAACAGACTGGATAAAACCGGGCAAGGTTGCATGGGATTGGTGGAATGCGGTGAACCTACAAGGCGTAGATTTTAAACCAGGAATGAATACTGAAACCTATAAGTATTACATCGATTTTGCGGCTGAAAACAACCTAGAATACATCATTATGGATGAGGGCTGGTACAAACTTGGAAACCTGTTGGAGGTAAAAAAAGAGATTGATATGCCTGAGCTTATTCGTTATGCAAAAAGCAAGAATGTTGAAATTATTCTTTGGGTTGTTTGGCGTACCCTGAAAAAGCAATTTGATGAAGCCTTCACCCAGTTTTCAGATTGGGGAATTGCTGGTATTAAAATGGATTTCATGAACAGACATGACCAAGTTATGGTCAACTTTTATGAGAGAGTGGCAAAGGAAAGTGCCAAACGAAAACTTTTGGTTGACTTCCACGGTAGTCACTCCCCAAAAGGATTGCAAAGAACCTACCCTAATGTGCTTACTTATGAAGGACTGCTTGGTTTAGAACAAGTAAAATGGAGCAAATGGGTTCATCCTGACCATGATGTAATTCTTCCTTTTACCCGCATGCTTGCTGGCCCAATGGACTACACGCCTGGCGCCATGAGGAATGCTTCAAGCAAAGAGAGGCACCAAATAAAATTCAAGAGCCCTGAAAGCATTGGCA
>JBMYXX010000184.1:0-6308 GCA_049608805.1 Flavobacteriales bacterium
AAAAACTATCAGATTACTAGAACCAAACTGTATGATTCCTTGATGCAGGCTTTGCGTGAACACGGTAAAAGTCGTTTTCCTGCAAATCGGTTTTTCCTTGCAGCAAGAGACGCTCATATTTTGAGTTTAAAAGGGCTATACAAACAGGCCAAAAAATTATTGACTTCTGCTCTCGCTGAAGCACAGACACAAAACCAACCCGCAATGGAGCAAATGCTCTTAAAAGAGCTAAACAAAACTGCGATCAAAAATGGAAATCACCATCAAATAATTGAAACTATTGATGCACAAATAGCCAACATGGAACGGGCTAAGCAGCTAGCGTACTTAGCTAAGTATTACGAACAAGTGTTTGAAATACAGCGGAAACATGGCGTGTTAGATGGTTCGCAAAAGGAGGCTGTTGCCGAGTTAAAACGCATAGAACGTGAGGTGGGTAAAATGGATACTCGTGATTTCCTGCCCTCGACAAAATTCAACTACAACATGCTGCATCAAGTAATTGCTTTCACGCTTGCCGACACACCAAAAGCACTTAAGTACACGGAAAAAGTTTTTCGCGTAACTCAAGAAAATCCAGAAATTCTTAAATCGAGAAAAGACCTACCAATAAAGATGTTGTCAAACTTAATCCAGGACTCTTTAGAAATCCGCGATTCGTCATATTACAACCAATATATAGCGGTTTTAAAGGGGCTGCCAACCTCAGACAACGAACTGGCAAAAATGAAAGATTCTTTGGTGCTTAAGACCGTTTTTAGGTACGATTTCTTTTCGGCCAACTTCAAGAACTACCAAGAACACTGGAGCAAGTTTCGAGAAACCGAAGAAGCATTTGACGACAACACAAAAGTTGCTTTTTGCGGAGATATTGCGCACCTAGCCTTTATCAATCAAGACTACAGATTGACGGTTCGAATAATAAATCACCTCATAGATTTAACTCGCGCTCTTCCAAGAACAGATGTAATTAATAATATGGAAGTGTTGTTGCTTTTAGCACATTTCGAACTACAGAATTTCGATACCGTTGATCAGCTCATTAAGTCGGTTGAAACGCGTGCTGGGCTACACCAAGACCTTTCGCAACGGAGTTTTGACATGATTAAACTTGTAAAAGCTTTAAACGGATTAAATGACGAAAAGGAGCAACGAGTTCTAACAGACAAGTACATTTCTCGGTATGAATCTCATTTTAAAAGCCAAACGCTCACCAGTTTTAGCCCTGTGGTTTGGGCATTGAGCAAATCCAACGGCACACTCTATCAAAACGAGTTCACCAAATTCTTCAATCTTCCAATTGATTAGGCTTAGTCTATTCGCATCTTTGTCTCACAAATGGCCAACCTAAATTCTATTGACGATACAATTATGGCATTAGCCACAGCCTCTGGAGCTGGCGCTATTGCTGTAATTAGAATGAGCGGAAAAAATGCTTTTACAATTGCTGATAAAGTCTTTAGAGCGAAAGGAAAGAAGACCATTTCTAAAGCTGAAAGTCATACGCTCGTTTTCGGAGACATTCTAGATGGGGATGAGTTGGTTGATGAAGTGCTTATCAGTGTTTTCAGAAACCCTAAGTCGTTTACTGGCGAGGATTCTGTAGAGATTTCGTGCCACGGCTCTGTGTTCATCCAAAAAAGGATCCTCAATCTGTTGAGTAAGAATGGTTGCCGAATGGCAAAACCTGGCGAATACACCATGCGCGCTTTCATGAATCGCAAAATGGATTTATCGCAAGCGGAAGCTGTTGCCGATTTGATTGCTTCTTCTTCCGAAGCTGCCCATAAAGTGGCCATGCATCAGATGCGCGGTGGATTTAGTTCTGAGCTAAAAGTGCTGCGCGAAGAGCTGATTCATTTTGCTTCCTTAATTGAGTTAGAACTCGATTTCTCTGAGGAAGATGTGGAGTTTGCCGATAGAAGCCAGATGGTTGAGTTAATCAACCGCATCAACGTAAAAATTGACCAGCTTATTGGCTCTTTTGAGTTAGGAAATGTGATTAAAGAAGGCGTTCAAGTTGCCATTATTGGGGAACCAAATGCAGGCAAATCTACCTTGCTTAATGCACTACTAAATGAAGAACGCGCCATCGTTTCTGACATTGCTGGAACCACTCGTGATACGGTAGAAGATGAGTTCGTGATTGATGGAATTCGCTATCGTTTCATTGATACAGCCGGTATTCGTAAAACGGAAGACACCATTGAAAACCTTGGGATTGAACGCACCATGCAGAAAGCTGAACAGGCCGATGTTGTGATGTTTCTTTTCGATGCTTCAACGTATTCATCTAAACAACTTCAATCCGAAATTGACGACCTGAAATCTCGTAAAGATGATTTGGAAACTCGGCTGATTTTGGTTGCCAATAAAATCGACAAAACCCAAGAGAATATCGAAGATAAATTCAGCGGGTTTAAAACCATTTCAATCTCCGCAAAAGAGAAATCGGGAATTGAAGATTTAAAATCGCGGTTAACTGAATTCGTCAATCTTTCAGCTTTGAAGGAAGACCAAACCATTGTAACTAATACGCGACATATAGAAGCGTTATCGGAAGCTAAGAAATCACTTCTAGAAGTGCTTCAAGGCTTTGAAAATCAAATGTCTGGTGACTTAGTTGCCATCGATATCCGCAAGTCACTTTTTCACCTTGGAGAGATAACGGGTGAGATTACTACAGATGATTTGCTCGGCAACATCTTTGGGAAGTTTTGTATCGGAAAGTAATCTCACTTAATCCCAACTTCCAAGCTTATCTTCGCGCGCTTAATTTTTAGCAACAATCATGTGCGGAATAGTAGCAGTATTTGACATTAAAGGCGATAGCCAAAAACTCAGGCCTCAGGTGCTTGAAATGGCTAAGAAAATTCGGCACCGTGGGCCAGATTGGTCTGGGATATACTGCGGAGAGAACGCCATCCTTGCACACGAGAGATTAGCTATTGTTGATCCAACATCTGGCGGACAACCGCTGATTAGTTCTGATGGAAATCTGATTCTAGCTGTAAATGGAGAAATCTACAACCACCAAGAAATACGCGCGCAATACAAAGACAAGTACGAGTTCCAAACGCAGTCTGATTGCGAAGTAATCTTAGCCCTTTATCAAGAAAAAGGCGTTGACTTTCTGGAAGACTTGAACGGCATATTTGCTTTTGCGCTTTACGACAAAACCAACGGAACATATCTAATAGGAAGAGACCACATTGGCATCATTCCATTGTATCAAGGTTGGGATGCAGAAGGTAATTTCTATGTGGCTTCTGAGCTAAAAGCGTTGGAAGGAATTTGCAAGAAAATTGAATCATTCGCTCCGGGTCATTATTTATCTAGCACAGATTCTGCGCCTACAAAATGGTATAACCGTGATTGGACTGAATTCGAAAATGTAAAAGACAAGCGAAGCGATGTAAAGGTTTTGAGAGAGGCGCTCGAAGCAGCGGTACACCGTCAGTTAATGTCGGATGTACCTTACGGAGTTTTGCTTTCGGGCGGATTGGATTCATCAATTATCTCAGCCGTTGCGAAGAAATACGCCTCAATGCGAGTTGAATCGGATGATAAGAATGAAGCTTGGTGGCCTCAGTTGCATTCTTTTTCGGTAGGATTGGAGGGAAGTCCAGACTTGAAACATGCCCAAGAAGTGGCCGACCATATCGGAACCGTTCATCATCAAATTCATTTCACCGTTCAAGAAGGTTTGGATGCCATCCGCGATGTGATTTATCACTTGGAAACGTACGATGTAACTACGATTCGTGCTTCTACACCAATGTATTTAATGGCGCGAGTCATCAAGTCGATGGGAGTAAAAATGGTGCTTTCCGGAGAAGGTGCGGACGAAATTTTTGGAGGCTATTTGTATTTCCACAAGGCGCCAAATGCAGAAGAGTTCCATAAAGAAACCGTACGGAAAATGGAGAAGCTCCACTTGTACGATTGCAACAGAGCAAACAAGTCGCTTTCGTCCTGGGGAATTGAGGGACGCGTTCCATTTCTAGACAAAGAGTTCATTGATATAGCGATGAATTTGAACCCAACTGATAAAATGTGTTCTGCAGAAAAAATGGAAAAATCCATCCTTCGCGAAGCGTTTGAAGATTACCTGCCAGCAAGTGTTGCTTGGAGGCAAAAAGAACAGTTCTCAGACGGAGTTGGTTATTCTTGGATTGACTCATTAAAAGAGGTGGTTGATTCATCGGTAACGGATGAGCAAATGAAAAACAAGGAATTCCGTTTCTCTGTTAATCCGCCAATGAACAAAGAGGAATATTACTACCGAACGATTTTTGAAGAACATTTTCCATCAGAATCAGCGGCTGCTACCGTTCCGTCTGTTCCATCTGTGGCTTGTAGTACACCAATTGTTTTGGAATGGGATGCTTCGTTTAAGAACGTGAACGAGCCATCTGGGAGAGCGGTCAAGAATGTTCATAATGATGGCTTCTAGTAACTAACAACCATCAGGTTGCTTTGCTGCATGTTCTTTAATTTTGCACCATGAGTGAAGCAGGACTAATCCGCTACAAAGCTGATTACCGGACAATTGCAACGGTAATTGCTTACGCTGTTTTCTACCCTATTAGTTGGGTGCTATTTGCAAAAGTTGGCTGGGTTGGTAAAGTCGCCCTTGTGCTTATTCATTGCAATTGGCAATACATAATCTCTACCATCATCCACAACACCATTCACGTTCCTATTTTCAGGAGCATGGCGTGGAACAAGGCCTTTCAGTTCCTTTTGTCAGGTATAAAAGGCAATCCGGTAAGTGGGTATGTTCCAGGCCACAACTTGAGTCATCATAAGCATATGCAAACCGATTATGACCCAACACGAACAACACGTGCACGGTTTGGTTGGAACCTGATTAATCAGTCAGTTTTCTTTTTCCTATGCATGTTTGACATTATGAAGTCCGAAAAGGCATTTGTAAAACGCATGAAGGATGTAAAGCCGGGCTGGGCCAAACAATACAAGCGCGAAGCAATGCTTGTTGGCTCCATCAAACTCATTCTACTAATCGTTGATTGGCAACGTATGTTATTGTTGGTTTTTCTTCCAAATATGTACTCGCTTTGGGGCATCTTCGGAACAAATTATTGGCAGCATGATGGCTGCGATGAAGAGCACCCATACAACCATTCGCGGTCATTTACCGGCAAGCTTTTTAACTGGATTACTTTCAACAACGGCTACCACGGCATCCACCATTTATACATGGGCGTACATTGGAGTTTGTACCCAGATTATCACGAAAGACTGATGAAGCCTCACGTTCATCCCAACCTAGATCAGAAATCTTTAATCTCTTACCTCTGGAAATCGTGCGTTTATCCGGGAAAGCGCCTGGATTATCTTGGAAATCCAGTTAAGCTACCACCAAAAGTTGAAACCAAAGATTGGGTAGCTGATGTTTCTATCGACCCAGAATCAAAGATTGCGTTAGGGGCAATTCAATAATTTTTTTCGGAATCCATGAACATTTAGAAACTTCTCATGTTTCAATCAATGTTCAAACATTAATCTTATACATTTGCACTCAAATTAAACAACAAACAAAAATGAAAACAACCAATTTACTATTGACAATTGCTGCTTCTGGAAGTCTATTTCTTGCAAGCTGCGGAGGAGGACACGACCATGCACACGAAGGAGAAGAAGCTACTGCTGAAACAACAGAAGAGGCTGTAGTTGAAACTACAGAGGCTGCTATTGATGCTGCGGCAAGCACGGTTAACTGGGAGGGAAGCATGCTCGGAATGTATTCTCACAACGGAACCGTTGGCATTACCGAAGCGAACGTAACAATGGCTGGAGATAAAGTTGCTGGCGGAAGCTTTGTAGCAGATTTAACTTCAATCGTTCCTTTAGATGAGAACTACGACCCATCAAAAGGACATGGAAAAGAAGAATTGGTAGGACACCTTTCGTCTCCAGATTTCTTTGATGTTGCAAACCATCCAACGGCTTCTTTCGAAATTACAGAAGTGGCTGAAGACGGTACTTCTGCAAAAGGAAACTTGACTGTTAGAGGTATTACTAATGAAGAAACTGTAGAGAACATTTCTCTTGCTGATGGTACGCTTAGCGGAACATTGACATTCGATAGAACGAAGTACGAAGTGTCTTTTGTGAATCCAGCAAAAGAGATGGTGCTTTCAAACGATATCGCACTAGAAATTGCATTGAAAGTTGCTGGATAAGTAACTTTTGGTTTATGAGAGGAAAGGGCGTTCCGATTAATTGGAACGCCCTTTTTGCGTAGAGACGCGATTCATCGCGTCTATTTTCCGGGACATTAC
>JBMYXX010000185.1:0-6272 GCA_049608805.1 Flavobacteriales bacterium
CGTTTGAATCTGGCCTTAGCCGAGTTGACATTAACCAACCGGTAAAAAGCTTTAAGGGTTTTCCTGGTTTAGAAGGCAACGTAACCACCAGTTTGTATGCCAACGGGAAGTTATTTGTAGGTACGGGAAGCGGTGTTTTTATGCTTCAAAAAGCAACCAGCTCAGCAGAAATTAACCGAATGATGCAGCAAGTTGCTCGCAGAAACAGGCAACTAAGAGAGAGTCAGAATAACAATTACATCCCTCCGCAGCCTAAAATTTCTTCGGGTACCGAAAAGAAAAAGGCGCTCACTTTACTAGACAAATACAAGGCTAACCCAGATGAGGTTAAGAAGGAACTCAGCAAAAAAGAACTGCGCGAGTTAAAGCGAAAACTAAGGAAACAGCGTAAGGAGGAACGTAAAAACAAACCAGCCGTAGAAGTGATTTCTGAATTCTTTACGGGTGAAAAAGCAGATAATGTCGAAGTTGAGGTTAAGTCTGGACCAAAGGCCCAATCCCTCATTCCTAATCCTAAAACGGGACCAGCTGGTAGCGGAATGACGGCCCCTCCAGGCAGCAGAGCAACTAACAGAAGCAAGCCGCAGGTACTAAACAAAGCCAAAAACCAGCGGCAAAACGAAGCCGACCAGCAGCGTATTTCAAATATGCAAAAGGCATTTTTGTTCAAAAAGATTAATGGACTTGACGTTAAATGCCGCCAACTCATTCAGGTTGAAGACCAAGTTTTTGCGGCTACCAACAACGGACTTCACATTATAAACGGGAATCAGTCTAGTAACCTAACGCCTGGCCTTTACATCAACCACGTTTCTAAAACAACCAGCGGCAACAAACTGCTTTTGGCATCGCACAACGGGGTTTACGAACTTGCTAAATCCACAGAAAATGAATGGCGAGCTCAGCCTTTGAACAGCACTGCTGAGTTTGTTGCCTACAATGCAGCGCAAGCAGACGATGGAAGTATTTGGGCTGGAACCGATAATGGTGCTTACCGCTATTTCTTGGATGAGGTTAAATACTACGCGTTACCAGATGTAGCCAACGAGCGCGTAATTGTGAGTAACGTTTATGGCCAAATGCACTTCTTGCTGCCTTCTGCCCTCTTTCATCACGTACCAGATTCAGACACAATTCTGCCCGCGCATTTACCCGATGTTCCTAGTTCTGGCCAGTTAGATTATCTGCTAGGGAACAACGGGGTTGTTTGGATTAAATCACTGAACGGATGGCGCGTTTTAAATGGGGAAAAGTTTGCTCCACTACTACCTTACATGGATCTCTTTGAGAACATTATTGACGTAAGTACCGATACCGATGGAAACGTATATGTTATTGATAAAGGAGACAATATTTACTCCATTAGGCATCAACAGGAAGGGGCTCAGATTAAGTTCAACTTATACATCCGACAAGTAGCAGACGCAAACGGGAACACGTTTTCTCTAGAGCAAATGAATTTTGAGTCTGATCAGAATGCGCTCGTTTTCAACGTATCGGCACCATTCTATTTAAAAAGTCAGGGAACCAAATATCAGTATAGAATTGAAGGGCCGATGAGCAAGTGGAGTAAATGGCGCTCCGATTCTCAGATTGAACCCGGAATGCTCTCACCTGGAGATTACATTTTAGAGGTACGAGCAAAAAATATTTTGGGCGAAGTGAGTGAAATAAAGACCCTTGCCTTTACTGTTGAGCAACATCTTTTCTTGCGCTGGTATGCATTACTTGGCTATACGCTTTTACTCACGTTAGTCATTTTTGGTATTATTAAAAAAAGAGAACACAGTCTAAAAGAAACGCAGCGAGAACTAGAGGAAAAAGTTGCCCAACGAACTGCAGATCTTGCCAAGGCAAAAGAACAGGCAGAAGGTTTACTTCTAAATATTCTACCAAAAGAAACAGCCGAAGAGCTTAAACTGCACGGAAAGGCCACGGCCAAAAGCTACAACCAAGTTTCCGTACTGTTTACCGATTTTAAAGGGTTTACTCAGTTTGCTGAGAACACGAAACCGCAAGATTTGGTGAATGAATTACACCGCTGTTTTGTGAAATTCGATGAAATTGTAGGCAAATACAATCTTGAAAAAATTAAGACAATTGGAGATGCCTACATGTGTGCTGGTGGCGTTCCAATACAAAACAATCACAACGCTATTGCAAGCGTTTTGGCAGCTCTAGAAATTAGAGACTTTATGGCCAAAACTTCGGAACACAAAAAGCAAAACAACGAGCAGGTTCTTGAAATTCGGATTGGAATACATACCGGCCCGATTACCGCTGGTGTGGTGGGCGTAAAGAAGTTTGCCTACGATATTTGGGGTGATACGGTTAACATGGCCAGCAGAATGGAAACCGCTTCTGAGCCAGGAAAACTAAACGTATCAGCAACTACTTACGAGCTGATTAAAAAGTACTTTGATTGCGAAGCCCGTGGTAAGAAAACCGTGAAGGGCAAAGGGGCTGTAGAGATGTATTTCGTTAACGGCATTAAAGCCGATTTCTCGAAAAATGGAGATGGCAAACTTCCCAATGACAGACTTTGGGATGTGGTCAGAGTTTAATCCCTCAATCGTAATTATACCAAAACAAAAAAGGGCGCGAAGAATAAATCTTCGCGCCCTTTCATTTGTCCTTTAATCAGGAACTACCCCATTATAGAACCAAGTTTCATTGCAACACTCATGTCACCTTTCACTTTGATTTTTCCTGCCATGAATGCATTCATCGGGTTCAAATCTCCTGAAAGCATTGATGTTAAATCTTCCATTGAAACGTCAACAGTACACTGAGCTTCCGTTGCATCGTTTACCGTTACAACGTTTCCGTCTCCTGTTCCATCCAACATTACATTTTGCTCACCGAAGTTGAACTTCAACGAATTTCCTAGCGGCTTAGCTGTTGCTGCCTTTTCTTTAATTGCACTCTCAATTGCTTCAAAACTCATAACTGGTTTTTTATCTGTGTTTGTATTAGTAGTTGTTTCTGTCTTTTTAACCTCTGCTGGGCTTGCTTGCGCTGAGCCTTTCGAAGCGGGCGCTGAAGATACTGATCCTGCGCGTTGATATGAAGTATCATCAATGACCATTTTGGCAATAATTTCTCGCATGATTTCACTCGAACCTCCACCGATGGTTCCAACACGGCAATCGCGGTAGGCACGTGCCATTTTGTACTCTTCCATAAAACCATAACCACCAAAGCTTTGGAGGCACTGCGTCATCACTTTTTCGGCTAATTCGCTGGAAAGTAATTTAGCCATGGAGCACTCTTTTACGATGTATTCTCCAGCGTTATGCTGACGAGCACAATGCAACACGAATTGCTTGTTTGCTTCCACTTCCGAAATCAATTGTGCCATTCTATGACGAAGAACTTGAAACTTGTTAATCGAACGTCCAAAAGCGTTTCGTTCGCTCATATACTGCAATGTGTATTGAATAGCCCATTCGCATGAAGCATATCCGGCAATTGCGCCTGTTAATCGCTCAACCTGCAATCCGCCCATCAGGTAGTAAAAGCCTTGTCCTTCATCTCCGATTAGGTTTTCAACCGGCACCTTGACATTATCAAAATGCAACTCAGCAGTATCCGAAGCATGCCATCCTAGTTTTTTCAATTTGGTTCTTGAAACTCCTTCAGAATTCAAGTCGATCAAAATCAGGCTAACTCCTGCCGCTCCCAATTCTGGATTGGTTTTCACAACCGCAATAACGAAATCGCCATAAACACCATTCGTAATAAAAGTCTTTGAGCCGTTCACCACATAATGGTCGCCTTCTCTAATGGCTTTGGTTTGAATGTTCGCCACGTCCGAACCAGCACCTGGTTCGGTAATACCGATACAAGCAATCCACTCCCCAGAAATCACTTTAGTCAAGTATTTCTCCTTTAGAAATTCCGAACCGTGTTTGTAGATGTATGGAGAAGACATGTACTGCTGAACCGCAGGAAGTATCATAAAACCTCCGCTTTCGCATTTGGCAATCTCTTCCATAAAGATGACAGAATACATGAAATCAGCATCAATTCCACCATATTTCTCTGGGTAATTCAATCCGAAATAGCCCATCTCTCCGAACTTAGGCCAGAGGTCTTTGGGCATCCGTTGCTCTTCTTCCCATTTATCAATATTGGGCATCACCTCACGGTCAAGGAAATCCCGTAAACCTGTTCTAAATAACTTGTGTTCTTCTGTAAACATTTTACTAGGTGTTTAGCCTTTTAGGCAATTAGGTTTTTAGTTAGTGAAAAGTGACCAGCGATTAGCGACCAGTTCTTTTCATCTCTTCAATTGATAATCTTTTCATTTCTCTAATCCGCTAATTATCTAATCTCCTAACTAGCTATATTTTATCTCATCAATCGCCATTTTGGCAATAATCTCTTTCATTATTTCACTGGTTCCACCACCTATTTGACCAAGGCGACTATCACGGAACATTCTGGATGCTTGGTACTCTTCCATGTAGCCATAACCGCCAAGGAATTGCATCACTTCAAATGCCACTTTATCGCACAATTGTGTGCACAGCAACTTGGCCATAGCCGCTTCTTTCACGATGTACTCTCCTTTCTCAAATCGGTCAGACAAGTAGTACACGAATTGCTTCTGCTGTTCAATCTCAGCGGCAAGTTGAGCTACGCGATGTCGTAACTCCTGAAACTTAGTCAACGGTCGTCCGAACGCTTCTCGTTCTTGCATGTATTTCAATGCGTAGTCAAGCGCATATTCTGAACCTGCATATCCGCCAATAGACATGATAATGCGTTCCAAAGCAAACTGTTGCATAATGTAGTAGAAACCTTGGTTCTCTTCTCCCATCAAAGCGGATGCAGGTAAGCGAACATTATCAAAAGCGATTTCGCCTGTATCGGAAGCGCGCCAACCGAGTTTATCCAGCTTTGTAGCGGAAAGTCCAGCTGTTTCTCTATCGATTACAAACATGCTGATGCCAGCCTGTTTCAATTCGGGTTCAGTTTTGGCGGCAACTACGAGATAATCGCTAAGAACGCCATTCGTAATGAACGTCTTACTACCGTTGATTACCCACACGTTTTCGTCCTTCACGGCCGTTGTTCGCATAGAAGCCACGTCCGAACCACCAAATGGTTCTGTAACTGCCATACAACCGAATTTATCCCCAGCAATTCCAGCACGTAAATAGTTTTCCTTCTGCTCCTCTGTCCCTTCATTATTCATATGAGCTAGCGACAAATAAGCATGCGCCCCCAAAGCCGCAGAAGTACCGCCAGAATTGATGCGAGACAACTCTTCTAAGAAGATGACGGTGTAAAAGAAATCGAGGTCAAGACCACCATACTTTTCAGGGTATTTCAATCCGAAGTAGCCCATGTCGCCAAACTTCTTCCAAATCTCGCGAGGTGGATTTCCAACCTTTTCCCATTCATCCACATACGGCACGACTTCCTTCTTCAAGAAATCGCGTAGTGATTGACGGAATTGAATATGTTCTTCTGTGAAGTAGTTCATTGCTTCTTTCTCCAGTCTTCAGATTTCCAAGTTTCTTTCAGTGAGCGTTCCACATCCGTATCATTGAATAAATCTGACTTTTCCTCTCTACTCTGTTTCAGGACTATGAAACCTTCATTTCTAACAATTTCAATTCCCTCTAAATCTTTTACCGCTTCATTTAACTCTTGTTCAGTTGGGTATGTAAAATGTTTGACATCGATTGACCACAATAATTCACGAAGTGGAACTTCATCGTAGTCTCGAAAAAAATCGAGTAAATAAGTCTTTATATCAGATACAATTGACGTAGTCATCTTAGTGCTAAAGCCTAACCCTTCTTCGGAATATCCAACATCTCTCTTGCCTCGGCAATACTTGCTACTTCACGCCCCATCATTCGGGTAAGCTGAGCAGCCGCGCCAATAAGTTCTCCATTACTCTTCGCCATTTCGCCTTCAGGCAAGTAGAAGTTGTCTTCCAATCCAGCGCGAATATTTCCACCAATGGTAATGCCAGCGGCCAAGCTTGCCCATTGCTTTCTACCAATACCAATCACCTGCCAGTCAGAACCTTCAGGAACCGTTCTACTCTGGTGCAGAATATTGGCCGTGCTGTGCGGCAATCCGCCCAAAACACCCATCACAAAACTAAAGTTGTACGGTTTTGCCAAAATGTCCATATCAATGAAAGGCATGGCGTTATTCACATGGCCGTTATCAAACACCTCCATCTCCGGACGCGTACCCGCCTCGTTCATTTTCTCCAAGTAAAACTGAATGTCTGTAAACGAATTCTG
>JBMYXX010000186.1:0-6267 GCA_049608805.1 Flavobacteriales bacterium
GTTCTACCGCAGAATGGGGTGTAGATTACGACCCAATTGCAGAGTTAAATCAAGCTGATAGTACAGTAATTATTCCTGCAGGTTCAAACTCTATTACGTTTACCATTACACCCATTATAGACAACATGGTAGAGGGTTCAGAAACAATTGACCTTGTTGCTGTTACATCTACCTGCGGATCAATAGACACGTTTAATCTTTATATAACAGAGGTAGAACCGTTGTCGGTTACTACAACACCCGACACAACTATTTGTATTGGCAATGCCATCTGTTCTGCACAAGGCGCTGGCGGAGGTGGAGGCTACGTTTACACATGGGATAATGGTTTTGGCCAAGTTCAAACTATAATGCCATCACCAACAACTACTACAACATATAACGTTTCTGTTGAGGATGGCTGTGGGTCAACGCCAGCGCAAGAGTCGGTTACCGTAACAGTTGATAGTGGCCCTATTCCTAATGCAGGGAATGATGTTTCTGTTTGTATTGGCGGAAGCATTTTGATGAACGCCACTTCTAACTCACCTGGAGCTGCATATACTTGGAATCCACCGACAGATTTATCGGACCCGGACGTTTACAACCCGCTGTGTACACCAACGGCTGATATTGAGTACATAGTTACGGTTACGCGGCCAGATGGTTGTGCTAATGATGATACGGTTATGGTAACCTTAACACCACCACCAACTTCAGAATTCACGCTTCCGGCAACGGGCTGTACGGGTACTCCGCTAATTGTTGATTATGCTGGTAATGCAAATGCTGCAGCTCAATATCAGTGGGATTTTGGGTCTGGGGTAATTACAAATGGCAGCGGCATTGGACCAATTGCTGTTTACTGGCCAACGCCAGGCATTTTTGATGTAGAGCTTACTGTTTCATGGAATGGTTGTGTTTCTCAGACTACCACAAATCAGATAGAAATTTTGGGTTCTCCGCCTGTTAACGCAGGATTAGACATTGCCTTTTGTTCTGATGAAGTTGGACAAATTGGTAGTGCACCGCTTGGTGGTGTAACCTACGCTTGGACTTCGACCAACGGTATTGCAGACCCAACGCAAAGTGAAACCACGGTTTCGGTTAATAACCCTACGCACGATATTCTGTTTGTGGATTACGTCCTTACAGCAACAGACCAAGGCTGCGTAAACAAAGACACAGTTCAGGTTGCGGTATTCCCTATTCCAACCGTAGAATTTGCAATCCCAAATGGTGAGTGTTTTAACACAAATGCTTTTGATTTAACCGCTACAGGAAACTTTGGACCCAATACCAATTTTGCTTGGGATTTTGGTCCGCTTGGGTTTCCAACAACAGCAACAGTCATTCAGCCAGAAGGCGTAATTTTCAATGCGCCAGGTCAACATGACGTAACGGTGGTTGTAGAAGATAACGGATGTATTAGCAACCCGTTTGTGGGAACACTAGAGGTGTTTGAAATGCCAATTGCAGACTTTACTTATAATATAGACGATGGCTGCGAACCGTTACTGGTTGAGTTCGAAAATCAATCTTACAACGGCAACAGCACCTTGTACAATACTTGGGATTTTGGTAATTCTACCTCTGCTACGCAGCAAAACCCAGGAGCGGTTTACGAAGCTGGTGTTTACAGCGTAAGATTAGATGTGGTAACTGCGCAAGGCTGTGCCGATTCTGAGACAAAGACAGATATTATTGAAGCCTACGAAAAACCAGTTGCATTTTTCGGATTAAGCTCGCAGGTGCTTGATATCATTTTTCCAAAAGTGACGGTAACCAACTTGGCTGAGGATATTGCGAGCAGTCTTTTCACGTTTGAGCCTTACGGGCATCAGGAAAACGGAATGACTGCCGAATATGAATACACCGAGATTGGTACATATCAGATTTCGCAAATTGTTGAAACAGTTAACGGCTGTTTAGACACAATTGTTGGGAGTTTGGAGGTAAAGCCGCATTACACATTTTACATCCCTAATGCGTTTACACCTACAAATGATGGCATTAACGAAGTGTGGATTCCGCAAGGAGAAAGCATTGCCGATTTTGACATGATTATTTACGACCGTTGGAATGAAGAAATTTTTCATTCTGCAAGCCTAGATTTAGGCTGGGATGGTAAATACAAAGGCAAACTTGTACAGCAAGGCATTTATACCTACAAAATTGTTGTGGTAGATGTGTTGGGAGAACCTCACAAGTACTTCGGTACATTCTCCTTGGTACGCTAGAAAAGTATGCTCAGAGCTTCCTTTACCTTGTCTAGGTAGTTGACCCATTTCCAGTTGGGGCCATCCCAAAATCCTTGGTAGAAATAGCACATTCTAATATTGATGAAACTGACAATTGAGGCGAAGCCTAGTAAGAGCGTTTTAACTACGACAGAAGACTCTAAAGTTGTCTTAACCGCGTAGGCTGATGGCACAGCGAGCAACGGCAAAAAATCTACGTAGCATCTGTGGCCGTATGCGCCTCCAAACCACCACGCCCACCAACTTCCAAAAATGTAAGTGGCTAAAAACAGTGTAACCGTTGGCAATTGCCATCCTTTAGTTCGGTTTTTAATCATCAATACCAAGCCAGCCAAGCCTACTAGCACAATTGGCGAGTAGATTATCCAACCATTCTGATGGCTGAATAATACCTGAAGCATTTTCGGTTTATTCCAGTACGTAAAGCCTTCGTCTCCGTAGGAGTAAAGGAAATAATTGCCCGTTAGTTCTTTCCAGTAAAGCATTTGCGGTGTAAACAGAATAACCAACGAAACACCGAACAAAAGCAACCATTTCCAGTCTTTTAAGAAGGCTAGAATTCTCTTTGGAGAATCTCTAAAACTGGCCGCCCATAACAACGGAATAAGCCCTGCAATTATGTTTGTTGGTCGGATTAGAATGAGCAACGCAAGCGGAATGGCCGTGGCTACCGTCCATAAAAAATGGTTTGAGCTTTCTCTTTTGTGAGATGCGAAAATCAACAGCGAAAACAGTGAAAACGAATACACATGAGACATACCGGCCTCTCTAAAAGTGTAGTAAAACAGATTGGTTCCGAGAAGAATGCATAACGGTACAGCAACCGAAACAAGCCGACTAAAACCAATTTCTCTGAGGAGTTTGTTCAGCAATACTAGGCCAGCTAACATATAGAAAATGGCCGCAAGCATTACTGCCCAGATGTATGGCATAGACCTGCCATCAGAAGGAAACCCTAATGGTTTGCTTACCAGATGTGCCACAGCAAAAAACGGTGACTCCAAAAGCGCAACTCCATAGGTGTATTTGGTGAAGGTGTACTTCGTCCCGTTTCTTTCTACTGTGGTGCAGCCGTTTATGTAAGGAACATTTTCAAACCCTCCGTGAATAAAAACTGCTGGTAGGTAGATGTAATACCCTTCTTGGTCTGACCAGATTACACCATTAATTTTTTTTCCTGAATGAAAAATATGCGTGGTAATTGCGCACAAGGCGAAAAGCAAAAGAAGCTTAGTGTAAACTGATTTTTTAATCCAGCTTATCATTAACGCAACGGAATGTTGTTCACAAAAACCAACGAATCTTCTTCATGTGCCAGATTAGAATTGGCATCGCGCAGCTGAATTCTACCAACGGTTCCTGTTCGGGATTTCATAACGTATTTGTGCCTCTTTCCGGCTTCCGTTTTTAACGTGTCGTTTATCATTAACCAACCATCTAAAAGGTTTGGGCTAGTACCAACCTGACCGCCAAAAACTTTGGTGTCATCAACATAAAATGCCTTGTCTGGAAAAACTTCTTCGGTTTGAATAACCTTTAGCCAGTAGCTGATTAAAAGTGTTTGGCTGGTTGGAAAAACGGTGTCTAGAATGGCATGAGAGTCGGCTACTAGAAAGGTGTTTGCGCCCCAAAGCGTATGCTCGCTTAGCTCACCAGTTTTTGGTGTTAAGTAGCTAGGGCTCTCGGTAATATTTAAAGAATCAGCTTCTGGCTTTCTGCAAGTCTTTTCTAATTCAGATACAGATACTGAGTACAACCGGTATTCGTTATTCTGATAAACTATTTGGCCAGCGTTGGCTAATCTAGATTCGTCTTTGGTCAGAGCTTCAAAAGACCAAAGCATGAGGAGGTTTTTGTCTGGGTTTAAATCTGCTGTTATTGTTCTCGGAATGAGCTGATTTGCTACTAACTGAGCTGTTTTTTCTGTAGTTGAGTAAGAGGTTCTAGACATGGCTCCGCCAACTATCGGAAGCCCAGAAGAAAACGACCCTTTCATGGCATGGGCCAAGCTTGCTTTTCCTTTTTCGAGACCAATTTTTTCTGAGCCAACCAATACTAATGGTAATGGAATGATTGCTTGGTGCTCGCTAATTTTCACTTCGGCATTTTCCCACAGACTGGCGTAATGATCCGAGAAAGATTCGGTGTCATTTCGCGTTAGCATATTGGCCTTGTTAGACTTAATATTTACAATGGCATCTAGCATCCAAAGAAATGCACAAACGCAAATTATTGCCGTAATATGATAAACGTATTGTCCGCTATTTACCGAACGAAAATGGCGCCAAATCACGTATAAATGGTACGCTACCCAAACCGAGAAAACGTAGTAGAAAATCCAAGCTAACCGCCCAAGAGACCTAAACTGTTTTAGCTGCGCGATGTAGTCTGAAAGCCAGTACAGCCCTAGCTGATGAAACAAGCCCATCGCAAAAAGCAAGGATAAAATGGCTGGAATAAAAGCTGTTTTGAGCGCATTTGGTAAAACCGGATGCGTGAACGTTTTCCACTTTCTTTTAGCAGTTCGCTTTATCAAAGCTGCCACAGAAACGAAAGCAGTAAAGCTGCCAACCATGCCTATATATGCGTGTCCTTCCCAACTACTAGGAATAAAAATTCTGAAAAAGTAAGAGTTGAATAAGCTGTAAAACGGGTCTTGAACGGGTACAAATACGCTCTGGAAAGTAGCCATGTGGCTAAAGATTCCTGAAGGACTTTGTGGTCGGTCTGTGTAGGGGTTAACCAGTTTTTGGTAAAGCACGAAAGCAATCAACGGAAGAATTAGCGCAGATAATTTAGCCGCTAGGTTCTCGATTTGACTAAAGCGAAATTTATTAATGATGATTTCCCAGCCGATGATAGAACCAAGAAAAACTAAGAATATAAAGAGGTAATACGGATGAATAAAGGCTGCTCCAAGAATAAAAATGCTGGTAAGCAGCACCATCAGCCAAGCTTGTTTGTATTTGCTGATTGAGGCAACCAGCAACCAACACATAGGGACAAAAAACGTATAGCCAAGCGCATAATGACCTGTAAATCTGGCTAACTGCGGACTTAAAAAACCAATGGTTAGTGCAAATGGAACAGCAAACCAGGGATTAACATAATTCCAAACCAGAAGCCGATGCACGCACCAACATGTAACCACCAAACTGCCAATCATTAGCAGATTCATTATGCCAATAACCTGCGGCCCGTTTTTAACGTCTGGCTCAATAAACCAAGACAAAACTTTGGTGAGTAATGGCTGGCCATCTGCAAAAATCAGGTGATCTCCGTATGGGTAAAGCATTCCGTTAAACTGGAAGCCTTCGCCATGAATTACTTGGTAAGCAACAGAAAAATAGTTCTTCAGACCATCACCGTTTGGGCCAAATAGAAACTCATCTGGGTGCAAAATGATGTCGCCAAAAAAGCGAAAGCAAACCAGCGTGGCGAGTAAAACCACGGCTAAGGCAGAGAAGAATACGTGTTTGTTGAAACTCAGCACTAGCGCCAAATAAGTAGTCGAATGAAATTATGCAATTCTTTAAGTAGAACCATCAGGCTTGGCGATGGCAAAACAATATCTGGCTTCAGCTCAACATCAATTGGTTTTAGCACAAGCTGAGTTTTAGAAAGTTTCTGAATGAACTCTAGGTCAAACAAGTAGCGATTAACCTTGGTTTGCACGAAGATTTCTTTGCCTGCTGCGTTAAAACCCTTTAATCCGCCTTGGGTGTCTTTTATTTTTAATCCGAATAGCAAACCGTTCAGCCAACGCAGCGATTTTGATAATATTCTACGAAAAGTTGAAAGAGAATTGTAGTAGGAATCGCCTCGACTTGCCACAACCACATCTGCTTGGCCGGAACTCAAAAAGGAGTAAAATTCAACAATGGATTCTTCTACATACGGAAAGTCAACATCAGTATAAATTTGAATGTCCGCTTCGCTAGACTTTACACCCATTCTAACCGCGTAACCCTTTCCTCGGTTTTTAGGGTATTCTATGAGTTTAGCTTCTGGAATTTCTTGAAGCAGC
>JBMYXX010000187.1:0-6261 GCA_049608805.1 Flavobacteriales bacterium
GAAGGAACAAGAACAAGTAACTGCACCTCTTCCAGTTCTGAATCTAATGCTGCGATAACTGGCAGCAAAAAAGCCACCGTTTTACCCGTGCCTGTTGGAGAAAGCAAAACGACTTCAGCATTGGAAGTGATGGCTTTGTGCGCCTCTTCTTGCATGGAGTTCAATGCGGCTATTCCAAGTTTGCTCAGAATAGCTTCTTGATTTTTGTTCTGTTCTGCCATGGTGCCAAAGGTTGTGTTTTTGAATGACTAAGTAGAATGCAGTAGCATTGCTACATGAATTATAATCGTAGGTGGTTATTGGTTACACTTGCGTTTCTGGCCTTTCTAGGGTTTGCTTCTAATTGTGTTGGACAAACTCAGTTGGGTACAGTAATTAAGGTTCAGGCTAATCAACTTTATCAAGCTACTGGTATAACAGTTTCCAAAGGGGAAAGCACCAGATAACTGCCGCTGGCGAATGGCAGGGTGCTCGCCCCCCTTCTGATGCCAACAGGCATTAACGCTATGCAAATAAAATCAGGCGATGCGGTATTCAACCAGAAATTGATGAGGAAATAAGGGTATGAAAATCAATTCAACTTTCTCTATTTGAATAGAAAAGGGGCTAATTCGTATGGTTTAGCCCCTTTTTTAGTTATTCATGTTCCAATCATGTTCCTTTTAGGCCAGATTGAACTTAATAGTGTCGGGGCGAGTGGATTCGAACCACCGATCTCTGGTCCCCCAGACCAGCACTTTAACCGGACTAAGCTACGCCCCGTAGATTACCCTAAAGCGGTGACCAAAGCTATCACTTTTCGCATCTCACAAAAAAGTATCTTGAAACCCGAAACCTTAAATCTGAAAAAACCGTTAACCTTGTAATGACCTTTTGTAAAACCTACTTGAAATGTTAAAAAAGACTTCGTTTGCCCTTTTATTTTTCGTTGGATTTGGAATTTCCAGCTACGCACAATGCACAACTGGAAACTGTTTTGATGGAAACGGATCCTACCTATTTGAAAATGGGGATTTATATAATGGCCTTTGGAAAAAAGGAATTCCTAACGGATATGGCGTATATGAATTTGTAAACGGAGATGTTTACAAAGGCGCGTGGAAAGACGGATTGATGGATGGACGGGGCACCTATAAATACGCAAATGGCGACAAATATGTTGGAGCCTGGAAGGATGGAAAAATGAATGGCCGTGGACACTTTCATTGGGAGTTAGCCGGAGACTTAATGACTAACGCAAAATATGAGGGTTACTTTAAGGATGGAGTGCCTGAAAACATTGAGATAAAAGAAACTGGCACCCCAGCGGAACCGCCAAAACACAAATAAAGATTTATCTAAGAGGGCTATAAGCCCTCTTTTTTTTACTCATTTTTCCGACTGGCATCAACAATTTAAATGGTTCCTAGTTATATTGTAAGCGTAACCATTCGCATCAATGACGGCACCTTTTCCTTTTAAAACCATTGCCACGGCATTTGCCTTTTCGCCATACGCAGAAGCAAATTTGCATGAGAGTACACGGATAGCTAAAATGCTTGACGCAAAGCTGGTTCTCATTCATGTAGGAGAAAAAACTGAGGAAAAAGTTCAACAAATTAATACGCTGGTTGAGCAAACCGGATTTAATCTAGACCAGGTTACAATCGATTTCAAGAATGGAGACGCTGTTTCTGCAATTCTTGAGTCTTGCAAAAAACACCAGGTTAACCTCCTTATCGCGGGAGCGATGAAAAAGGAAAACCTCCTTAAATTCTACACTGGTTCAATTGCCAGAAAACTTTGTAGAAAAGCCAACTGCTCCATTCTGTTACTTACAGATAGATCAGTTATTAGAAACAAGTGTAATGAGATTGTAGTTTCTGGAGACAACCAGAAAAAGACCGAAACCACGGTTAGAACCGCAAATTATTTTGGCAAAATCTTAGGTGCCAATCACATTACCATTGTTGACGAAATTGACCCGAAAACTACTGGCGATTTTGCCGATGATGATGCTCAACTTGAAGCTAAAGCTCAAAAACGAAAAGCACTAAAGTGCAAGGAAGATGAGCGTATTTCAAAAATTGAAAATCGTCTTTCAGAAGAAGGGTCTCTACCGGTAAATCATAAATGCATTTTTGGGAAACCAGGATACACTATTGGGCATTACGCTACAGCCAATAAGGCAGATTTGTTGGTTATGAATTCGCCAAACTCAAAACTTGGTTTAATGGACAGAATGTTCCCGCATGATTTGGAATACGTTCTTTCAGACTTGCCTTGCTGCCTAATGATTGTTCATCAAAAATCTGAATCCGTTGCATGAGATTGCTTTCCAACGGATTAAAGGACTGGAAACAGTCTTGGAAGAGTGATCTTCGAGCTTCAATTACCGTAGCTTTTATTGCTATTCCTCTTGGCCTTGGAATTGGCTTAGCTTCTGGTGTTCCGCCACTCGCAGCAATAATTCCCTGCGTGGTTGGAGGTATTTTCTTCTCATGGTTTAGTGGCGGAAACATTGCGGTACACAGCACGCCCAAAATGCTTATTGGAGTTACAGCCGCAGGTGTACTAACCCTTGGCGGAGATGGTCTTTTTATTGGCTACAAATTATTTTTAGCCGCGGTTGTAATTGCTGGAGGCATACAATTTATCCTTGGCATGCTAAGGCTTGGTATTATTGGCGACCTAATTCCAGCCACCGTAATTAAAAGCCTTCTAGCAGCAGTGGGCGTCATCATTATTGTAAAGCAAGTGCCCGTGCTTTTCGGTTCTCCGGTTGTTGTAAAAAACATTGTTGATTTAGGCGCCAAATTACCAGAGCTGCTGGTTGGATTGAATCCAATAGTTACGTTCATCGGGCTGCTTTCTACCATAATCATGTTCGCACATTCCCGAATTGAATTCCCGCTTATAAAAGCAATTCCCGGGGCGGTTTGGGTAATTATTGTATCCGAAGTTTACTCACATTTATTTGGTTTTCAAGAAGGCGGGGCGTTTAACCTAATGGGCATATTTTGTGAAATCGATAAAGGCTTCTTAATCAGCCTCCCAAACGAAATTTCAAATGCCATTGTTTTTCCAGATTTCTCCTTATGGCAAACAAGCCATTTCTGGAACATCGTAGTTGCCATTGTTCTGGTAAGCAGTATAGAAGGCATTTTGAGCGCAAAAGCCATTGACAGGTTAGATCCGCTAAAGCGAAAGTCAAACGTGAATAAGGAATTAAGCGTTATGGGACTTGGAACTCTTTTTAGCGGAATGATTGGCGGTCTGCCTGTTATTCCAGCCATTGTAGCTTCTTCGGTTGGCATTAACCACAATGCAAAAAGTCAACTTTTAGACTTTTTTCAAGCCGTTGCAATCGTCTTACTCATTGTCCTTCTTGGCTCTCAGCTACAGCTAATTCCATTGGCCGCTTTAGCCGGCATTCTAATTCATACAGGCTACAAATTACTTAACCCTTTGGAGATTAAAAATGTTGCCAAAATAGGTTGGGATCAAATGATAATTTTCATCGTAACACTTATAGTAACACTTACTTCAGACCTGTTACTTGGTATTGCTGCGGGAACAGGAACAACACTACTAATCCACGTTTTCAGGTTAAAATCAATTGGCAAGTTGTTTACTATTCTGTTTAGACCAAATGTTGTTTCTTACGAAGAAGACGGTGGTAACGTTTACCACATTAGCGTAAAAGGCTACAGCAACTTCCTCAACTATCCAAGACTAAAAAATGCCATGGATTTGGTACCAATCGGTGAATCAATGAACATAGATGTTTCTCTGGCCGAATTCATTGACCATAGCGTAATGGAACACCTGGCCGAGTACGAAGAAAACTACATAAGGCGTGGTGGGAAATTTGAAATTATCGGCTTAGACACGCATCGCACCATAGCTGGCCATCCACTTTCTGCAAGATACCTTGGTAAGATTGGTTCCGAACCAGTGGTCACTAAAACACTCACTTCGCGACAGCTAAAACTACAGCAGATTGCAGAAGAGTCTAGTTGGTCTTTCGACCCAACGGTAACGCGATTTTCAAGCGATTTTGAACCATTTCATTTGCTGCGCCATAAAACCGTAGATAAGGTTTACAACAAGATTTCTGGTGTTATTAAAAACCAGACCATCCAAATTGAAGACGTTGATTTTCATGAAGGAGAATTTCAGACCAAGGTTAGTCATCAGTCAACTGTTGCGGTTATTGAAATTGAGAACACAATCCCACTCTTTACAGTAGAAAAAGAACACATTCTAGACAAGCTTGCTGCTCTTGCAGGATATGATGACATCGATTTTAAACGCTTCAAACGCTTCTCAGATGCATATCGTCTTAAAGGGCAAAATGAAGCGGAAATAAGAGATTTCTTCACCCCAGAATTGATAAAATATTTGGAAAAAGATTTGCCTTATCGTTTAGAAAGTTCAGGCAACAGACTGCTTATTTTTGGAAAAGAAAGATTGATGAACGAAGCCGAAGTGCTAAAACTAATTGCCTTTGCTGTTGGGCTTTGCTCAGCCATAAAAGGCGAGAGCGTTTAGGAATTTTAACTTTTTTAAGACTATGGTTTTGTTTGCCGTGGCACGATTATCGTTCTTTGCTCGCCAAATCCAATAAACAAAAAATGAAAAATCTATTCTTGGTGTTATTCGCCATTACTGTTACCGCTTCTAGTTCTGTTGCACAAAACGTTGGTTATGCTGATGTAAATGCAATTCTTTCAGTTATGCCGGACAACAAAAAAATAAACGATGACTTGCAGATTTATGCAACTGGTTTACAAAAACGAGTTGACGACATGAAAGCGCAAGTGGAGCTAATTGTAAAACAATTTAATACCGTTTTAGCAGCAGGCGACACAGCACAAGCGTTGGAGCTTCAGAAAAAAGGCTTAGAAGCGGACAAACTGTTGCAGCAAACTTCGCAAGCTTCAGAACAGCAACTAGCGCAAAAGCGTAACGAGCTTTTACAGCCAGTTCTTACTAAAATGCGTGGTGCAATGGAAACTGTTGCTAAGAAAAAAGGCTTCGACTACATTCTTAATTCTGTTGATGGTTCTGGAACATCTATTGTTCTTTGGGGACCAGAAGGCCATGATGTAACAAGAGCTATTGTTGACGAACTAGGCATTAAGCTTGAGGGCGATGTTCCTGCTCCATCAGAGAAAGGAAAAAAGAAAAAATAACCTGATTTATCTCAGTAGTTAAACCGCTTTCGATTATTCGGAGGCGGTTTTCTTTTGCCCTAAATTTGTCGAATGCTTGGACTTAAACTACCAACCGACCCGCGATGGGCCAACATTGCAGAAAAGAACATTGAAGAAATTCTGACAGACCATGCTTGGTGTGAACAGAAAGCTGCATCCAATGCTATTTCAATTACCATTAGGTATCCAGATAAATCTGAATTGATTACTGAGTTATTGGAATTGGCTCAAGAAGAGCTCACACATTTTCAGATGGTGCATGAACGTATTCTAGCAAGAGGCCTAGAATTAGGCAAACCGCGTAAAGACGAATACGTGCGACAGCTAATGGCTTACTTTCCACAAGGCGGAAAACGAGAAGACAGATTAGTTCATGACTTGTTGATTTCGGCTATGATTGAAGCGCGGAGTTGCGAACGTTTTAAAGTTCTAGCAGACAATATTGAAGACCAAGAACTAGCTACTTTTTATCGAGATTTAATGGTGAGCGAAGCCAACCATTACACCCTTTTTCTCAATTACGCGCGTAAGTATGGCGGTAGAGAAGTAGCCGATAAAAAATGGGAAGACTTACTCGTTTTTGAAGCTGAAATTATGAGCAAACTTGGAAACGAAGAAAAGATTCATGGGTAGTCTGCGTTCCTAAACACCTATTGCAATCTGTAAGGTTGGAAGTTTTAACATTTCGCAATGCCCATTAAAAAACATTAGCAACTCTAGCCTAGTTAAGTGGTTACTTTTGCAAGCAAATGCTGGCATACTATCTTATCCTTTTCGGCACTGGAGCATTAATACTCTACGCCTACCGAACCGTTCACGTTTTAACACATAAACTGCTAACCTCTGGCAAATGGGCGTTACGCGTTCTATTCTTGTTTACCGTGATTTTGGTCTATGCTTCCACGTCATATCTGGCAGTAAATAGAGCCGATTACCGAGAGAATCAATTCCTAATGGATTACACGGTTATTGGAGCCATAACCCTCTCAGTAACACTTTTGTGCATTTGTGTTTTTCAGCTTTTAGCAGACTTTGTTCTTCTGGGCAGATATGTTCATTACCG